>JBJTAZ010000284.1:0-4771 GCA_046091085.1 Nitrospiraceae bacterium | reverse complement strand
CGGCCGGATGGGTGAATTTTCTGGCTGCGTTCGGCAGCGTCCTCCTGACGTTCCTTGCCGGCACCGAGCTGGACGCCAACGTCTTGCGCGGCAAGTGGAGGGAGACGTTGGGCATCGGCTTTGCGTCGTTCGCGGCGCCGTTCCTCTGTGCGATGGCCTATGCCTATTGGGTTGCCGGCTGGTCGTTGCCCGCCTCGGAAATCGCCGGCATTTCGCTCTCGACGACGTCGGTGGCCGTCATCTACGCCGTCATGTTGGAGCGAGGCTACAACAGAACGGAACTCGGGAAAATTATCCTCGCCGCCTGCTTCATCACCGATCTCGGCACAGTCGTGACTCTCGGATTGCTCTTCGCACGGTACGATTGGTGGCTGCTGACCTTTGTGCTGGTCATGGCGGTCAGCCTCTGGAGGCTGCCGGCGATCGCCTCCTGGTTCATGGCGTCGGTCCGCTCGCGCACCGGCCACCCGGAGACCAAGTTTCTCCTCGTCGTCCTGTTCGGGCTCGGCGCACTGGCCAGCGCGGCCCAAAGCGAGGCGGTGCTGCCCGCCTACCTGATCGGCATGGTCTTGGCGCCGCTCTTTCTGGCCGATCCAGGGCTGGGCGACCGGCTGCGCATGCTGACGTTTTCAGTGCTCACACCGATGTATTTTCTGAAAGCAGGCGCATTGGTCAGTTGGCGGGCAGTCGCGGCGAGTGTCGCGCTAATCGCCGTCTTCTTGGCCGTCAAGATGGGCGCGAAGTTCCTTGGCGTGTGGCCGTTGGCCAGGGGATTCCGGTTCAGCGTTCGTCGCGCCACGTATACGACGTTGCTGATGGCCACCGGGCTCACCTTCGGGACGATCTCGGCTCTGTATGGGCTGGATCATGGGCTGATCGATCAGGCGCAATATGCGGTTCTCGTCACCGTCGTGATTCTCAGCGCGATCGTGCCGACGGTGATCGCCGAACGGTGGTTCGATCCCGGCTCTCATTCTGATTGAACGGTCGAGGGTTGGCGGTCAACGGTCACAGGGTCGTTCTGGATCGACTTATCCGTGCGGGCCGAACCGGGGCACCGGCACCGGGGGCTTGTCCGGCAGGCCTTTGACCATCGGCTCGCTGGACAGGAGACTGTACCCGTACCGCTCCAGGACGATTTGGTAGTTCTTGGCTTCCGGTGGAAGCTGGGGCTTGAGTCGGGCGGGCAGCACGATCATGGTCCGTCCCGGCTGAGTCAGGTGGGGCTGCATCTTGGCTTCCTCGCCCGGCTTGATGAGGACGGCCTTCCGCTTGGCATAAAAAATCAGGGACGGTCTTGGGGGACCGTACAGAATCAAGCGGTCGTCCGGCCCCAAGTTCACGCCGGCGGTAAAGGCCAGTTCCTGCGGGGGCGAGACGAAGTAGCGGCTGAAGCGGGGGACGGTGACCTGGAGCGACACGACGAGTACGAGCAGGATCGTGCCGGCGGCGGCCCAGAAGGCGGCGCCGCGCCGGTCCCGCGAGAGTCCCAGGTAGCCGACCAGCGTCGTACCAATGAGCAGGATGAGTCCGGTTGCCGGAGGGCCGACCCCCAAGTCCACTTGGGCGGCCATCGGAAACTCCTTGGTCATCTTGTCCGTGAAGTGCGCATAGAGCGACGGGGACACGGCCAGGGCCAAGCCCAGCAGAGAGCCGGTGACGACCAAGAGGCGCAGCGAGGCGCGCAGTCCCGGCGCGGCCGGATCGTCCAGGTAGCGGTGCCAGTAGATGGCGGTCAGCAGGGCGGCAGCCGGAAACAGCGGGCCGATGTAATGGGGGAGCCGCGTGGCCGAGGCGCTGAAGAAGAGAAACGTGGCGACGATCCAGAGGGAGGCGAACAACTCCAGCTCTCTGGCTCCTTCTTCCTTCTCTGGGCGGCGATCGGCCCAATAGCCCCGCCAATCGCGCAAGCCGTGATAGAGGGCGACGGGCAGGAAGCCGCTCCAGGGAAAAAATCCGAAGAGCAGGACCGGCACATAGAAGAACAGGGTGCCGCCGTGCCCGCCGATGACGGTGAAAAAGCGTCCGACCGTGTCCGCCTGAGCCGAAGCCGTGTAGCGTGAGCCGTGAATGGCCAGCATCGTGGCATACCAGGGCAAGGCCAGGGCGACGAAGATCAAGAAGCCGGCCAGCGGGAACCCTCGCTCCCCAAACTGGCGCCAACGGTGCGTGAGCGTGAGGTAGGGCACGACGGCCAGGAGGGGCACGGCAAAGCCGATCGGCCCCTTGGTGAGCGTCCCCAACGCCATGCCGACGTAGAAGAGCCAGAAGTAGTGGCGGTGCCAACCCGCTCCGTGCAGTCCCAGCCAAAATCCGTACAGGGCGAGGGTGGTGAAAAAAATCAGCACGCTGTCGGTCAGGACCAGCCGGCCGATGGCGACGATTTCCACGTTGAGGAGGAGCATCAGCGCGCCGAGAAAGCCCAGCGTGGCCGCGTTCGGGCGAGTCCTAGCGAGAAACCAGTATTGGAGCAGGATGAGCGCCAGGCCGAAGAGGGCCGAGGGGAGACGGGCGGTGAACTCGCTGATGCCGAAGAGGCGGTAGGCGCCGCCGATCAGCCAATAGAGGAAGGCCGGCTTGGCGAATCGCGGTTCCCCGTTCAGGGTGGGCGTGATCCAGTCGCCGCTGTCCACCATTTCGCGGGCGGCTTCGGCATTGCTGCCTTCGTCCCGATCCGTCAGTCCGAGGTTGCCGAGGCCGAGGAAAAAGAGCAGGCCGGTCAGAACCAGAATGAAGAACAGCAGCTCAGGTTCCTTGCGCACCGGTCACCCGCTGGAGCCTGAGTCGGCGGGCAAGGACTGGTCTTGGTTGGGATTGCGGCGGATCAGCATCAGGTTGCGGATGTAGACGATGGATCCGATGCTCTGTCCGGCGATGAACACCGGGTCCTGCCGGTAAATGGCGTAGGCCAGGGTAATCAGCCCTCCGGCTAGGCTCATGTGCCAGAAGGCCACGGGCACGTGGCTGCGCGAGCTGCGTTCTGAGGCGAACCACTGGATGACCCAGCGCATGAAGAAGACCGTCTGGCCGAAGAACCCGATGCCCAGCCAGATTTTTTCAGTGGTGCTCATGGCGTGGTGTCGTTCCGAAGACGGTACCGGAGGCATCGGCTCTGCATCCAGCGCACGGCGAGCAGGTCGTAGAGGCTTTTGAAGAGCCGGTTGCCGATGCCGTATTTGGAGCGGCCGTGCGCGCGCGGCAGGTGGCGGACCGGCACTTCCGTGATGGTGAACCCGTGCATCTTGGCCAGGGCGGGGAAAAAGCGGTGCATGCCTTCGAAGAGTGGCATCCGTTCGACCACCCGCCGGCGAAAGACCTTGAGCGAGCAGCCGGTGTCGTGGATCCGATCGCCGGTCATCGTGCTGCGGGCCAGAAACGCGATCCGCGAGGAGAGTTTCCGGACGAGGCTGTCGTGCCGGTCTTTCCGCCAGCCGCAGACGAGATCGTACTGCGCCGCCAGCGGCAAGAGCTTGGGAATGTCCGCCGGATCGAATTGCAAGTCTCCGTCCATCGTCACGATCAGTTCGCCGGCGGCGCGGCGAAAACCCGCGTCGAAGGCCGAGGTCTGCCCGTAATTGCGGTCAAAGTGCAGGACGACGACTTCCGGATGCTGCGAAGCCAGCGTATCCAGAAGGGCGCTGCTCCCGTCCTGGCTGCCGTCGTCCACATAGAGGATTTCAAAGGCGTGTCGGCGCGACGGTTCCTGTCCGGACAGGACTTTGAGCAGCTGCTCGGTGAGCGGGGGCAGGTTGTCCCGTTCATCCTTGATGGGAATGATGACGGACACCCAAGGGCGGGTCGGCTCTGTCATGTCCGGCGGGGTGCTCCTTCCGAGCGTGCAGGATCAGATGTGTGCAAGAATCAGGGGCGCATTGTAGCGAATCCCCCGCGGAGGGTCAAACGAATCCCGCGTATACGGCCACGCTGGCGGAGCTGGTCAGCGCGGGCTGACGTTAGGCTCGCCGGACGGGGGCTTCGCGGACTGGGCCACGGTGAAGCGCATGGTGCCGGTCAGGCTGATCTCGGTGACTTCCCACCCGATGTGGATTTCCACTTTGTATCGGCCCGGCTTCCAGTGCTCTGCGGAGGGAAAGAGTTTGAGGTAGCCGCTTTCGTCTTCGAGCGCCAGGTACATGGAGTCTTTGGCGACCGGCACCTTGGGATCCAGCCCGTCCACCTGTTCCGGATAGCAGACACCGACGACCTGGTAGGACTGGTAATGGGGGAAGACGGTGAAGACGATGAAGACGGACGGGGCCTCCGGACGGAAGACCTCGGTCGGATTGATCGGGACGATCTCATGAGTCCGCCGGAACCCGAGTTCCTCGTCGAAGCCCTCCGCCACCAGGATGGAGCGGAAGATTCCCCCGGGCGGTGCGTCGAAGTTGTAGGAGGGCGTCTCCGCCTTGTTCTGGAATTCCTGAATCGGGAGGTCGCGCGTGAGGGGCAGCTCTTCGGCTGGAACCAGGGCGGGCCAAGACAGGAGCAGCAGGGTTAGACCAGGCAGGAGCATGCGGGAGCGGCACGTCGCCATGGTCCATTGATACACAGGCGGTTGCCCGGCTGTCAACGGATGGGCGGGATGGGGCTGCGAGCCGGGCATGAGTTCGGCCGGTTGCGGGGGTGGGAGGGTTTTGCTAGAATCCACCCCCTTCGATGCCCGGATCACGTTTTGCGAGGCCTGGTGATGGCGACGACGTTTTCCAAAAATCCCGACGCACTGCCTCAGCTCATCGGCGAATTTGAGCCGCTGGACGAGTGGCAGGCCCAT
>JBJTAZ010000283.1:0-3175 GCA_046091085.1 Nitrospiraceae bacterium | reverse complement strand
TCGTGGCCTTGACGAAAGCCCTCTGATCGGCACGCGCTCAGGGACTCGTGTCGGCTACTTTCCCCCGGCCGGCTTGTTGGTTTGTGTTGGGGCTGGCTTCTCGACGTTCAGCACCTTCACCTCGAAGACCAGGTCCTTGCCGGCGAGCGGGTGGTTGAGGTCGAGCACCACCGTCTTGTCCTCCACCTTCTCCACCACGACCGGCCGCCCATCCGCCGAACGGAGAAGCTGGCCGGCCTTGATGCCGGCCGGCACCTTCGTCTTGTCCACGGAAATCTTGGCTTTGGCGTCATAGGTGCCGTACCCTTGCGCCGCCTGGACGTCGATGCGTTTCTTGTCGCCGGCCTTCAAGCCGAGCATGGACTTTTCGAGCCCCGGCACGATTTCATGGGCGCCCTGGGTATAGGCAAAGGGCGCTTGCCCCACGTTGGAATCCTTGACGGTCTTGTCGGGCAGCATGAGCGTATATTCGATCGTCACCTTCATGCCATCCGCCACGGCCAAGCCGGTTTCGGACAGGGCCGGCACGGCCCAGGCCACGAGACCGGACAGAATGCACGCCGCCATTCTGAATCCGCGCACCATCTGCTGCAGGGTCATGCTCCTCCCCATTCCATACCTTCAGTAGGAGGTTCGAGGCTTCGGCTGCTGCTGGTGAGACGGAGGGCCTTGGGTTCCCCAGGACCGCACGTCGTGCCGTCGCCGAGACGGATCGGCCTGGTGGGCCGGTCGTCTGGGCTGGAAGCGGCGTGGCTCCTCTTCCGGCTCCTGAGCGGCAGGCGTCGGCAAGGGAATCAGCGTCGGCGCCTGGAGCCTGCGAGTCTCGATCCGCAGACGGCGGACCATCATCAAATATTCCCGCTCTTCATGAGCCGTGAGGATCAGGACCGTTTCGCCTTCCTTCTCTGCCCGTCCGGTACGACCGGCGCGGTGCACGTAGGAATTGGGCGTCGAGGGCAACTCGTAGTGAATGACCTGGGCTACGTCGGGGATATCCAGCCCGCGCGCGGCCACGTCGGTTGCCACGAGGGATTTGATCCGGCCGGCACGGAAGGCCGAGAGGGTCCGCTCGCGCTGGGCCTGCGAGTGGTTGCCGGTGATCGCTCCGACCGACGCCGGTTCGCCGCCGAGCCGGGCCGCCAGCTTGCGTACTTTGTATTTCTGCTCGCAGAAGACCATGGCGCGTCCGCCGGCCGGCAGGCCGCCCAGCAGTGTGTGCACGAGGCGGACCCGCATGTCTTCGCCCGGCACGACGTAGTAGCCGTGGGAGATCTTCACCGGAGAATTCACGCCGATGTCCACCTTGGCTTGGACGGGGTTGTGCATCATGGTTTCGGCCAGTGCCTGAATCTCAGGGGAGAAGGTGGCCGAGAAGAGCAGGGTCTGGCGCTGCTTCGGGAGGAACTCCAGAATTTGGCGGATATCCCGCAGGAACCCGCGATCCAGCATCTGATCGGCCTCGTCCATCACCAGATATTGCACGTGGCTCAGATTCAGGTGTTTGGTTCGGAGCAGGTCCAGCAAACGTCCCGGTGTGCCCACAACGACGATGGGCGGACGCTGCAGCGCCCGATAGTGGCGTACCAGCGGGATGCCTCCATAGACGGACAGGGAGGTCAGCGCCTTGGGCGCATATTTTCTGAACTCCGTCTCGATCTGGAGCGCCAGCTCGCGGGTTGGTGCCAGAATGAGCGCGTTGGGACCCTGGGAGTGGCCAGTCTGTGGCCGTCGGCCCGCCTCATGGGCATGAGACGGAGTCGTGGCCGCCGGCATCGCCTGGCTCGGCCGCACGGCTCGTTCGATCAGCGGAATCAGGAACGCCAGTGTCTTGCCGCTCCCGGTCTTTGCCTGGGCCAGTACGTCCCGCCCCTCGATCGCCGGCTGGATCGCAGCCTGCTGGATGGGGGTGGGGGTGGTGAGCCCCTGATTGCTCAGGCGCTCGGTGAGAAAAGTGGACAAATGGAAATCAGCAAAGGTCGATGCCATCGCGTCGTAAAACTCCTCGGATTAGGGATATTGTCTTGGACGAGAGGTGGAACGTAAGAAAGGAAGAAGCGGCCGACGATCCAGAGGAGAAACGCCTTGGGGCTGGCTTCCGATCAGATTCCCGAGCAAAACAACATCAGTGTCGGGCCTTGTGTCGCGCTCCCCGGTCTGGCCCTATGACCGTGAAACATGGCGCATGTTACCACAGGGTCCGTGCAAATGCAACCGTCGCATCCATGATGAAGAAGAAATGGCTGAGGGGGGGCGATGTCGCGGCGCCGAGTTCCGCCCATTCCCTCTGTGTGGCACAACGGAAGCTGCCGTCTATCGGGTGGCGTCGAGCGCTTCGCGGACTTTTTTGAGCAACTCGTCAGCCGTGAAGGGTTTCTTGAGGAGCATAATGGATTCGCCGGGCGTTGCGCGGTTCAGCAGGTGGCTGTCCTCGTAGCCGGACATGAAGAGCACACGAAGGCCGGGGCGCATGGCGCGGGCTTGGGCGGCAAGGTCGTATCCGTGCAGGTAGGGCATCAACACGTCCGTCAGGAGCAGATGAATCGGTTCTGGGTGTTGTTTGCAGAGCTGAATGGCATGGACGGCGTGGCGAGGATCCAGCGCCGTGTAGCCGTGCAGGGCCAGAATGCGGCAGGCTAGTTGCTGAATCGCCAGTTCATCGTCGACGACGAGAATGGTGGCGGTCTGCAGGGAAGTGGGCTTCGCCATGGATTGTTTACATCATGGGAACGTGCGACCGGCCCTGTTCCGTGATTCCTCGATGAGTGCCAAAGTTTGTGCAGTGTAAAAGTTATGAGGAAGGTTGGTCAAGGCCCATTGAGGATTTGAACGGAGCGGCTGACACGAAGTGAGATATGTTCACTCGTGCCTCGAAGCACTGAAGGGGTTTCTTTGCCGGCAACAGTTTTGATAAAGCGATCAATAGCCGGCGGTACACGCAAGCGAAGCAGCTTGGTTGAGGTTTTCTCCGCGCGCCTCAATTTTAAAGACGCGCGGCTCAGCAAGCTTGGTGTGGTGCCCCCGACCCGAATTGAACGGGTGACCTGCGGTTTAGGAAACCGTCGCTCTATCCAACTGAGCTACGGGGGCGTGCGGTTACGATATCGAATGGCTTGTGGAAAGTCCAGCCGCTTGGAGCGGCTACTTGCGGCCCGGTTCTGGCGGCAAGCCGCTGACT
>JBJTAZ010000282.1:0-20643 GCA_046091085.1 Nitrospiraceae bacterium | reverse complement strand
GTTCATGACCAGGAGAAAGCCGACGCCGCCGACGAAGGTGACAAGTTGCTTGGCGGAATCGATGGGCGTCTCCGTGACGGTGGATTGGATGACGCCGACGTCGTTCATGAGGCGGGAGAGGATTTCCCCGGTGCGGCGTTTGGCGAAGAAGCTTAGGGAGAGGGTTTGCAGATGGCGGACCAGGTGGGTGCGGATGTCCGCCATGATCCGCTGGGAGACCCAGGCGACCAGATAGCTGTGGCCCATGGAGAGCAAGCCTTGGACCGTCATCAGGCCCAGGAAGATCCAGACGAGCGTCGTCATGCCCTGGAGGTCGCGCTGGACGGTGATGACGTCCCACAAGCGGCCGGCGAGGCGCAGCAGGATGAGATTCAGCGCCGCCGCGGCGGCCACCAGCGCGATCGCGGCCCCCATGCGGGGCAGGGAGGGTTTGAGGAACGGCAGAAAGCGGGAGTAGTAAGACACGGTGTGCGCTCAGCTTTCAGCGGTCAGCCTTCAGCAAAAATGGGTTCGCGCGTCTCCTGAACGCTGATGGCTGAATGCTGACGGCTGAATGCTTGTCTAGAGTTGCGAGATCGACTCGATCATGTTCTTGTTCAGGGAAATGAAATCCACACGTTCTTTGTCGTCGATGACGACGTCGGTGAGGTTGATGAACAGCCGCTGCTCCTCGTTGAGGACGTCCGACACGCGGTTGCGCATCGGAGGAATGGCCATGTCTCCGACATAGATGCTGTTCATCGTGCGGACTTTCACGCGGGCTTTTTTGGTATTGGAATCGGGCGGTGCCACGGGGCCCTCCGTGTATCCGAGCCGCCGGGCTTAGGCCCGGCGCCTCAGGAACTTTTGCTTCCTGCGCAGTTTCTTGTGCTTGTGCTTCCGCATCTTCTTCCTGCGCTTCTTGAGAACACTGGACATGCGTCGTCTCCTGAGTGGAAAAATGTAGACAGCGAGCGTTGTCGTAGCACAGGGGCGGGAAACCTGTCAAGGAAAGCCGAGGAAAGCATGGCCGCGCGGCCCGCGGCTTGACGGGCTCGATCGGGCCTTCCTATACTGCAGCATGTCGTACCGGCTTGCATGGTTCCGCTCCCCGTGGCTGGTCGCCCTGGTGCTCGTGGCGGCTGTGGTTGGTTGTTCCAAGAAGGAAGCCCGCTATCCGGCCGACTACGCCCGCTATCAGCGGATCGACCAGACGGTCGAAGCGCTGGGCAAAGCCTACGTGAAAAAGGACGCCTCCGCGTTCCATGCCCTGCTGCTTCCCAGCGATCACGCGGACAAGATCGAACTCGCGGCGACCAAGGATTTCGAGACGTTCAAGTCCATCGACCTCGAGCTGTCCATCGAGCGCATCGTGATCGACGGAGAGCAGATCGATGTCTTCATCCACTGGCATGGCCTGTGGAAGCACGAGCAGGGAGACACCGAACAGCGGGAGCGGGGCCATGGGATGCTCCGCTTGAGGGGGGTGCAATCCGTTCTGCTGGTCGGATCCGACGGGGACATTCCGTTCGGCATATCCTTGCGCCATAAAGACTCTGCTGCCCCACCCGCCGCGCCGGCCAAATGAAACACGATCGCTCAACTGTCCGAGTATCCAAGCCCGCCAAATCCGTCAAGGCCGCCCGGCCGTCGCAGGGACCGGCCGCCGACTTTCTGGTCATCGGGAGCGGGGTGGCAGGGTTGCGCGCCGCGATCGAATTGAGCCGCCACGGGCGTGTCATCATGCTTACCAAGGGGCACCCGCTTGAGAGCAGCTCCATCTATGCCCAGGGGGGCGTAGCCGTCGCGCTCAGCGAAGAGGACGATGTCGCCATTCACCTGACCGACACGGTCAAGGCCGGCCACGGGCTGTGCCGCGAAGCCGCCGTCCGGGTCCTGGTCGAGGAGGGGCCGGCGCGCATCCAGGAATTGATCGGCTGGGGGGCGCGGTTCGACAAGATCGGCGGCAAATTCGCCTTTGCCCGCGAGGCCGCGCACAGCCGCAGCCGCATCCTCCGCGCGCGCGGCGATGCCACTGGCAACGAAATGGTCCGGGTCCTCCTGGCCGAAGCCAGGCGGCGAAAGACGATCCAGCACCTGGGCCGTCACTTCACGATCGACCTGATGGTCGAGGATGGGCGATGCCGGGGCGCGCTCGTGCTGAACGAAGTGACCGGCGACCGCTTCATCTTGCCGGCGCAGGCGGTTCTGCTGACGACCGGCGGGGCCGGCCAGGTCTATGCGCGAACGACCAATCCGCCTAACGCCACCGGGGACGGGATGGCCATGGCCTATCGGGCCGGGGCCGAGTTGGAGGACATGGAGTTCGTGCAGTTCCATCCCACGGCCCTCTACCTGCCTTCCAGCCCGCCGTTTCTTCTCTCCGAGGCCATCCGGGGCGAAGGGGGCGAACTCCGCAATATCAAGGGCGAGCTCTTCATGCAGCGCTACCATCCGGCCGGTACGCTCGCGCCGCGGGACATCGTGGCCCGCGCGATCTGGTCGGAGATGGCGGCGACCCGATCTCGGCACGTCTATCTGGACGTGACCCACCTGGACGCGGCCTTCATCAAGCGGCGGTTTCCGACGATCTATTCGACCTGCCTCCGCTACGACATCGACATGACCGAGGACTGGATTCCCGTCTCGCCGAGCGCCCATTACATGATGGGCGGGGTCAAGACGGATACGGTGGGGGCGACCAGCCTGCCGGGCCTCTTTGCCGCCGGCGAGGTGGCCTGCAGCGGGGTGCATGGGGCCAACCGGCTGGCGAGCAACTCGCTGTTAGAGGGGTTGGTGTTCGGCGCGAGGGCGGCCAAGGCGGCCATCGCCTCCGCCGCGCGGGACCCTCGTGCGGCTGAGGCCCTGCCGTCGCACAGGGCCGGGGAATGGGCGGCAGGTCCGCCGGTGGACATCGAGGATGCCGACAAGCTCCGCAGCTCGCTGCGCCGGGTCATGTGGGGCAAGGTGGGAGTGGTCCGCACCCGCGATTCGCTGGTCAGCGCGACGGGGCAACTTTCACGCTGGGAGCGGGCGCTCGACCGCCCCTTCACGACGCGGCTGGCGTTGGAAGTCAAAAATATGGTGCAGGTCGGGCGGTGCATTGCCGAGGCGGCCTTGTGGCGGCAGAACAGTGTCGGCGCCCATTACCGGGCGGACTTCCCCGATCACCGGAAGCCGGGTTGGAAGGCGCATAGCCGGTTGCAACTGGAACATCCGCAGCCCGGCGCGAGCGGGACGGAGCAAGCGCCCCGGGTCCTGCCGTTGCGGGATCGCAAGGCCAAGTTGGCCTGAGAGAAAGAGGTCAGCGAACCGACGGGGCCGCGAAGACGAGGGTCTGGTTGGATGCCGAAGCGGATGCGGTCTTGGCCGAGCGCAGGAGCGCCGCGGATTCGTTGGACAAAAAGGCATGATAGAAGCGGAGCACTTTGCTGACGTAGTGGCGGGTCTCTTCGATGGGCGGCAGGTTCTGGTACCGCTCGACCCGCGTTTCTCCCGCGTTGTAGGCCGCCAAGGCCAGCGGCACGTTGCCGTGGAATCGGTCAAGTAGGTAGCGCAAGTATTGGGCGCCCCCTCTCACGTTCTCGTCCGGATTATAGGGATCCCGCACATCCAGGCTGAGCGCGGTATAGGGCATCAGTTGCATGAGCCCCATGGCCCCCGCGCGTGACACCGCCGCAGGATCGAAATCCGATTCCGCCTTGATGACGGCTCGCAGCAGCGCCGGGTCCACACGATGACGGCGGGAATGGCGGGCGATCGTCGCGTCGAAGTCGGTGCGCTGCCGGGCCGAGACGGAGGCGCGAGCCGAGGACACAGGGCCGCGGAATTTGCGGAATCGGGAGCTGGTCGGGGTGTCGGTGAAGTGCATCGTTCCGTCCCGATCCACATAGTAGAACACGTCGCTGGCTCCGACCGGCTGGATGGGGAACAAGAATGGGGCTGCGGCCAGTACGAGGGCGAGGCCCACAGACGCCGGAGACGCCGGGCTGAACCGGGCCGATCGGATGGAGGTCCAGAGCTTCGACATGGCGTTGACCATAGCACTCACTCCCAAGCCTGTCAAAACCTTTGGCCCTTTGGTGCAGGGTCTGTCGCGTGGCGCACGGCTAAGACGTCATCGCTTCTTTGTCGGTTGGCTGAGAGCGCAACGTGAGCCGGCGATTAACTGAGGAATCGCGACAGGTTGGCGCGAAACAATTCCCTCAGCCTCAAGGTGACCGGCCCTGGACGTCCCGGTCCGACGGGGGACTGGTCGAGCGAACGCACCGGCATGATCTCCATCGAGGTGTTAGTCACAAAGGCTTCCTCTGCGTGGGCCAGGGCCTCGGCCGGATAACGGCCCTCTTCGACGGGCAGGCCCTCTTCCCGGGCCAGGGTCAGGACGACTTCCCGCGTGATGCCGTCCAAGATGCCGCAGTCCACGGCAGGCGTGTAGAGGCGGCCGTCGCACACGAAGAAGAAATTGCTCGTCGTACATTCGGTCAGCAGCCCTTCCGCATTAAGCATCAAGGCATCGAAGGCCCCGGCCTTGGCCGCCTCCTGCTTCGCCAGGATGTTGTTTAGGAAGTTCAGCGACTTGATTTGGGGCGGCAGGGCCGAGGCTAGATTGCGCCGTGTCGAGACCAGAGACAGGATCACGCCCTCTTCAAACAGATGAGCCGGATACTGGGCGATGGGTTTGGCCATGATGACCAGGGTAGGGCGAAGGCAGAGGGCCGGGTCCAGGCCTAGGTCGCCCTCGCCGCGCGAGAGCGTGATGCGCAAGTGGGCGTCCGCGAGGCCGTTGCGCTCGACGGTTTTGCGCAAGAGCGCCGGCCAATCCTGCTCGGGCATGGGAACCGTGAGGCCGATCAGGCGGGCCGAGCGCTGCAGTCTGGCCAGATGGGGCTGCAACATGAAGAAGCGTCCGCCGTAGGTGCGGAGCGTCTCATAGACCCCGTCCCCGTAGAGGAAGCCGTGGTCGAAGACCGAGACCAGCGCCTCTTTCCGATCCACGAACTTGTCGTTGAGATAAATCCACATATCGTTGCAAGAAACGATGGGCCCTCCGCGATCAGCTTCCGGCCGAAGCTGATTGCGGAAGGTTGACGGCGTCAGGGTGTCAATGCCTTCAACAATGCCTCCGCTTTGAACAGCGTTTCCTCGTACTCGCGGGCCGGGTCGGAGTCGGCCACGATTCCGGCGCCGACCTGTAGGGAGCCTCGCCCCTTCGTCAAGACGAGCGTGCGGATGATGATGTTCAGGTCCACATCGCCGGACCAACTCAAATAGCCCAGCGAGCCCGTGTAGGGCCCGCGCCGGACCGGCTCGAGCGCCTCGATGATCTCCATGCAGCGAATCTTGGGCACGCCGGTGATCGTGCCGCCGGGAAAGACGGCCGGGATAACGTCGAAGGCATCCAGCCCGTCCCGCAGCGAGCCCCGCACGTTGGAGACGATGTGGCTTACATGGGAGTAGCGCTCGATCACCATGAACTCGTCCGCCTGCACCGTGCCGAACCGGCAGACGCGGCCCAGATCGTTCCGCTCCAGGTCCACGAGCATCAAATGTTCGGCCCGTTCCTTCTGATTGGTCAGCAGCTCCTCCGCCAGCTTCCGGTCTTCCGCCAGGTTTTGGCCGCGCGGCCTGGTGCCGGCAATCGGGCGCGTGTCCACCTCCCTCCCATGCAGACGGACCAGCCGCTCGGGCGAGGAGCTGACCAGGCAGAGATCGTCGAACGAGAGCAGTCCGGCAAAGGGGGAGGGATTGACCTGCCTGAGCCGTCGGTAGAGAGCTGCGCCTTGCTCATCCATCCCGGCCCCTCGGACCAAGTCCATCGTAAAGCGATGGGACAAGTTGGCCTGGTAGATGTCTCCCGTGCCGATATAGTCCTGCACGCGTCCGACACGGGCCCTGTACTCGGCCTGCGATTGGCCGGGAAGCAACGAACCGAGGCCGGGGAGCGGCGTATCGAGGTTGCGGCTGGGAACGGAGAGCCGTGCCTCCAGTTCAGCCAAGCGGTCGCAGCCTTCCCGGTAGAGCTTCTCGCGTGGTTCCCCCAACAGCCGATCCATCGGCGGGGCATAGATCAGATGCAGCTGGCCGGCTTGGTGGTCGAGCGCGGCCAGTAAATCCACGAAGGCAAATTGCAGGTCCGGGACCTGGAGATCGTCGGCGGCCAGGTTGGGCAACCGCTCGAACTGCCGGACCGCATCGTAACTCAAGTAGCCGACCGCGCCGCCGAAAAATGGCGGCAGGCCTTCAGGCCTCGGCATCCGAGCGGCACGCAGCAATCCGGCCAGCGCCGTAAACGGGTTGCCAACGTGGCCGGTCGTCTGGTGGCGGGAACGGAGTTCGTAGCCGGAGTTCTTGCCGGTCAGGACCAGATAGGGATCGGCGCCCAGAAACGAGTATCGGGCAATCTCGTCGCCGCCCTTGCCACTTTCCAGCAAGAACGACGGCCGGCCCGGCTGGGCGATCCGGCGGTATAGCTCGAACGCGTCGGTCTCCGGCAGCGGCAGCGACACCGCCAGCGGCTCCGGCCGCTCCTCCATCAGAAAACTGGCGCGCGACGGGCGAATCATGCTCTCGGTTGTAACACAAGCGGGTCCAGGGAGGCCATCGGAAGGGCTGTCCTGTGGGAGGTCCTGAAGCGCATCGGTTTTTTTCTCGGAGGTCGGTGCGCAACGCGCACGGTTCACCTTGACAATGCACTTGCCGTTTTGATTGAATAGCGCGCTTTTGTTCGGCTGCCTGCCGGAAACCTGTCGGTGTGCGCCGGGGTAGCCATGCCGCCCTCGAACGATCCGTTCTACGCGGGCTTGGGACAGGCGGTCCGGATCGGGACCGAGCTGCTCGCCTCGGTGGTTGTCGGCGGCGGGTTGGGCTGGGTGGCAGACACGTACCTGTTCGAGTCCGGGCCCTGGGGCCTGGTGATCGGGCTGATCGTCGGGGTTGCCGCCGGCATTCGGAATGCCATGAGGGCGGCGCAAAACTGGCCGTCGTAGGGAAGAAGGAAATTTCGTGGAAGAAAGTCCGCTTCATCCGTTCGAGTTGCACGAGTTGATCCCAATGCATCTCTTCGGCCTGGATATCTCCATCAACAAGGCCGTGATCCTCATGTGGATCGTGGTCGGCCTGTCGGCCGCGCTCCTGGTCATCGGGGGCTCGGCTCGCAAGATGGTGCCCACCAAGCTCCAGAGTTTGGCTGAGATATTGGTGGATTTCATCCGCGGAATCATCCAGGACACGATGGGCCAGGATGGAATGAAGTTCTTCCCGCTGGTCGCGACGCTCTTCGTGTTCATCCTCTTTTCGAACTTGTTGGGGCTGATTCCCGGCTCCTATACGGTGACCAGCCAGATCATCGTCACGGCGGTCTTTGCCGTCTCGGTCTATGCGCTGAGCGTGGGCCTGGGCTTCGCGCTGCATGGGGTCAAGTTTCTGGGCATTCGGGTGCCGCCGGGCACGCCGGGCTGGCTGTTGCCGTTGATGATCCCCATCGAATTGGTCAGCCAGTTGGCCAGGCCCGTGTCGCTGGCGGTGCGGCTGTTCGCCAACATGACGGCCGGCCATACGATCCTGGGCGTGCTGTTCGGCCTGGCGATTGGCGGCGGGCTGTTGATCGGCTGGCTGCCCTTTGCCTTTACGATCGCGATGAATGCGCTGGAGGTCGGTATTGCCTTCATCCAGGCCTATATTTTTACGGTACTGTCCTGTGTGTACTTGGGCGATGCGGTCACGCTGCACGGGCATGGCGACGCGCACGCGCACTAATTGCGAGTTTTAAGTTGTGAGTTTTGAGTTTTTCGTTGGGCGGGCCCGCAAGATTCACAACTCACAACTTAAAATTCACAACTCAAAACTGGAGGGTCAAAACAATGGATGCAGCAGCAGCGGCGTTGGTCGGGATGGGCTTGGCGGCGGCGGGATTTGCCGGCGCCGGCGTCGGGATCGGCTACATTTTCGGCAAGATGATCGAAGCGGTGGCGCGTCAGCCGGAGGCCGAAGGGCGGGTCGGCAAGTACATGTGGATCGGCTTCGCGCTGGTCGAGGCGATCGCGCTGTATGGGCTGGTGATCGCGTTCATCATCATGGGACTCAGAAAGTAGGAGACAGGTTAAAGTTCAGGTTAAGGTTGAGCGAAGATTTAGCTCGGTATGTTCTCAACCTCAGCCTCAACCTTCCTGTGTGAACCATGCCACAGTTTGAAAGTCATTTCTTTTCGTCGTTGATGTTCTGGGAGGTCGTCTCCTTCGCCATCCTGCTCTGGGTGTTGGCCAAGTATGCCTTCCCGCCGATCCTCGAGACGCTGGAAGCGCGGGAGCGCAAGATCCGGGAAAGCCTGGAGCAGGCCGACCGGCACCGCGCCGAGGCCGAGCGGGCGATGAAAGAGTACGAGGCCAAGCTCGCGACGGCGGCCAAGGAGGCCGAGGCTCTCTTCGCTGCGGCGCGGGAGCGGGCGCAGCGGGTGCAGGAAGAAAACGAGCAGCGCTTGCAGGCGGACGCCGAGCGGATCAAAGGCGACGCGCAGCGGGAAATCGACGCGGAGCGGCGCAAGGCGATTCAGGACATCCGCAACCAGACGACGGAGTTGGCCTTGTTGGTGGCGGAGAAGGTGGTGGGCCGCAGCTTGAATGATGCCGATCACAAGCGCCTGGCCGACGAAGCCCTCGCGGCCGCCGCCAAGGCGTTTGAGCGAAACTGATCGGGCAGTGACAGGACGGTGAAGAGAAGCCCGGCGCCAAGCCGGGCTTTTTTGTTGGCGGCGAATGGCGGAGATCAGTTGCCGCCGCCCTTGCGATAGCCGTCCGGATCAAGGGCGACGGCGGTGAAGCCGAATTGTTGCAGCCGTTCGGCGACGGTGCGGCGCATGGCTGGCTCCATCAGCCGGGCAAGTTCCTGGGTGTCCACTTCCACCCGTGCCGCGCCATCCTTGTCCCGCACCCGGACCTGCCGAAAGCCCTGCCCCATTAAGAAAGCCTCGGCCCGTTCCACTCGCGCCAGCTTCTCGACAGTGATGGGGGTGCCGCGCTGAATGCGCGAGGAGAGACAGGCGGCCGCCGGCTTCTCCCAGTTCGAGAGTCCCAAGGCTTTCGCCAGGTCTCTGACTTCTGCCTTTGACAGTTCCGCTTCCACGAGGGGGCTCCGCACGCTCCATTCCCTGGCGGCCAGGAGACCGGGCCGGTCGTCGCCCAGGTCGTCCAGGTTGGTGCCGTCCCCGATGGTCCCGATCGCCAACTTCTGCCGGAGCCGTGCCAAGCCCTGGTAGAGGTCGGTTTTGCAGTGGTAGCAGCGGCGCTCGTCGTTCTTGACGAAGTCCTGGTACCGGAGCTGGTCGGTGGCCACGACCCGATGGTTGGCTCCGACTTGGGCGGCCAGGCTGGTCGCCTGCTCCAGTTCTGTCTCCGGCATGGTGGGAGAGGCGGCGGTCACGGCCAAGGCCTTCGGCCCCAGGACATCGTGCGCGACTTTCATCACCAACGTGCTGTCGGTGCCGCCCGAATAGGCGACGAGCACGGAGCCCATCTCCGTGAGCAGGCACTCCAGCTTCCGGTGTTTCTGGGTGAGCGTGGGTGTCACGGTTGCTCGAATGGCTTGGCTACTTGGCCGGCGTCGTGTTGGCTGTCGGCTTGACCTGGGCCTTGGCCTGGTTGGCCACCACGACCAGCACATAGTTGGAGGGATTCAGGTACTGCTTGGCCACCCGCAGAACATCGTCCTTGGTGACCTTGGCGATCCAGCTCGGGTACTGGGTGAAGTAGTCCGCGCTCAGGCCGTAGAATTCCACCTGACTCAACACCTCGGCGAGCTTGCCGGTCGTGTCCAGGCGCAGCGGAAAGCTGCCCATCAGATAGGCTTTGGCGTCCGCCAACTCCTCATCGGTGACGGGCGCGTTGCGCATGCCGTTGATCTCGGCCAGTACGCCGGCGATCGCCTGGTTGGCCGCCTCGTTTCTCGTCTGGAGGCTGACCATGAAGGCGCCCGGCATGAGGTTCGCGTCGAAGGTGCTGCCCACTCCGTAGGCCAGGCCCTGATTGTCCCGGATCGAATCCATGAGGCGGGAGGAAAACCCGCCGGCTCCGAGGATGTAGTTCATCACCGTCACCGCATAGAAGTCCGGGTTGGCGCGGTTGATGCCCACATGCCCCAGCATGATCGTGGCCTGCGACAAGTCTTTCTGGATCAGTTTGACCACCGGCTGCGCCACCTGAGCCGGCGGGGTCGTGATACGTGGCGGCGGGGTCGCCGGTTTCCAGGCGCCGAAGTGCTTGGAGACCAGTGCCTTCGCTTGCTCGGCGGTGATGTCGCCCACGATGGTCAGGATCGTCTGGTTCGGCAAGTACTCGCGGCTGTAAAACTGCTGCACGTCCTTTCGCGTGAGCGTGGCGAGGGTCTCCTCGGTCCCGTTCGCCGGCCAGCGGTAGGGATGGTCGGCGAACACCAGCTGATTGAAGGCCTTGGCGGCGATGGTGCCCGGATCGTCCTTCTCGCTTTGCATCTCGCCGAGAATCTGTGTGCGGACGCGGCGGACTTCCTTGTCGGGGAAGGAGGGGTGCAGCAGGATGTCGGCCAGGAGCGACAGGCCCAGCTCTCCGTCCTTCTTCAGGACTTTCACCGAGGCCGTCGTGAAATCGTCCCCGCCCTTGATGTCCAGCTGGCCTCCCACGAACTCGATCTGCTCGGCCAACTGGGTGGCGCTGCGAGTGGTGGTCCCTTCATCCAGCAGGGCGGACGTCAGATTGGCCAGTCCGGCCTTGCCCGGCGGGTCCTGCACCGACCCGGTCTTGACCAGCGCGTGCATCTGGACGATCGGCAGGGCATGTTGTTCCAACACGAGGACGGTCAGTCCATTGGCGGCGACGTAGCGGAAGGGATCAATGTCGGCCGCCTGCGCCGGTCCTGCCGTTGGCGTGAAGCATGCCGCCAGAACCAGCCCCGCCGCCAGCCACAATCCTGCTGTTCCGCGCTTCGCGTTCTGCGTCTCGTGCGTGTGGTATGCCATCAGTGCGCCTCGCTCATGAGGGCCGGGGCGGCGGGAGGAGCCTCGGGTGGCGCGGGCGTGGGGATCAGAATGCCCACCGTGCGGCTGTCCTGGACAAGATACCGTTTGGCGACCCGCTGGACATCCTGGGCCGTGACGGTACGGAGCCCTTCCACGAACCGGTCCACCTGGCGCCAGCCGGCGCCCACCGTTTCGGCCTGGGCGAGCAACATGGCCTGGCGAAAGTTGGAGTCCTGGCCGAAGATATATTCCGCCTCCACCTGGTTCTTGGCCCGCTCCAGTTCCTTGGCGCTGGGTGGCGCGGTCTGCAGTTTGGTGATCTCCTTGTAGAGGGCTTGCTCCACGTCCTCCACCTTCTGCCCCGGCTTGACCACGACAAAGCAGTAGAACAGCTCCGGGTCCGTCGCCAGCAGGTTATATTCCGCCCCCACAGCCAGGGCTTTCTTCTGCTCATAGACCAGGCTCTGGTACAGCCGCGCGCTCTTGCCGTGCGAGAGGATGGACTCCAGCACCGTGAGGGCATAGGCGTCCTGGTCCTTGAAGTTCGGGACCCGGTAGCCGGCCATGATGAAGGGCAACTGCGCCTCGCGCTTCACGACGATCCGCCGCTCGCCATGCTGCTCCGGCTCGGCCACGATCTGGGACGGGGGAACGGGCTTGGGCGGAATGGATTCAAACAGGCGCTTGATCGTCGGGAGCAGCGCCTCGGCCTTGATGTCCCCGACGACGACCAGCGTCGCGTTGTTCGGCACGTAGTAGGTGTCGTAATGCCGCTTGAGGTCTTCCCTGGTCATGGCATTCAGGTCCGGGAACCAGCCGATGATCGGCCAATGGTAGGGATGCATCAGGAAGGCCTGGGCGAAGAGCGATTCGACGAGGAACGACTGAGGGTCGTCCTCCGTCCTGAGCCGGCGCTCCTCCTTGACCACTTCCCGCTCGAGCTGGAATTCCTTGTTGTCGAGTAGCAGCCCGCGCAGCCGGTCCGCTTCCAGCTCCAGCGCCAGCTCCGTCCGGTCCGCCGCCAGGTTCTCGAAGTAGCCGGTGAAGTCTTGGCTGGTGAAGGCGTTGTCGTTGCCCCCGTTCTTGCGGATGGTCTTGGAGAAGAGGCCCTTCCCCATCTTTGGGGTGCCCTTGAACATCATGTGCTCGAGCATGTGGGAGAGGCCGGCCCGTCCCATGATCTCGTTGCGCGAGCCGACTTTGTACCAGATCTGCACCGTGACGACCGGCGCCTTGGGCGACTCGACCAGCAGCACCTTCAGCCCGTTGGCCAGGACATATTCCTTCGGCTCGGCGGCGAGAGCCGGGCCCGGCCAGGTCAGCAGGATGAGCAGGGCAAGCAGGGCAGGGGTGCGGACGAGAGAGAACCGGCGGTTCATCATGCACATTCCTCGTTGAGTGGCGCAGCCCTTACTTAACAACCGGCTCCCGCCGGTGTCAAGGTCGGTAGAATCGGCTGCGGCGGGATCAGGCCCGGCACATTGCCGAGCTGGCCGCAGGCGCCCAGCACGTCGCGGCCCTTGCTCTTGCGGATGAACGTGTCCACGCCAGCCTGTTTCAGGATCGCCTGGAAGCGGAGGACCGTGCCGTCGGCCGGCCTCTGGTAGGGGCTGCCGGGGAAGGGCTTGACGGGGATGAGGTTTACCTTGCACTTGATGCCGACCAGCAGTTTGACGAGCCGCCTGGCGTCGGTGTCCGCATCGTTTACCCCGCCCAGGAGGACATATTCGAAGGTCAGGCGGCGGCGCGGCGGGAGCGGATAGGCGCGACAGGCCTCCAGCAACTGCTTCAAGGAGAACAGGCGGTTCACGGCCGGCATGAGCTGGGCCCGCTGTTCCTGGGTCGAAGCATTCAACGAGATGGCCAGGTTGACGTCCAGGGCCGCCACCTCTTTCAGGCGGGAGGCGAGGCCTGCCGTGGACAGGGTGATGCGGTGGGCCGAGATGCCCAGGCCCCATTGTCTGTTGGTCAGCCTAGCGATGGCCTCCGCGACCGAATCCAGATTCGCGAGGGGCTCCCCCATGCCCATCAAGACCAAGCTGGAGAGGGTCGTGTTCGGCTCGAGACGGTCCTGGACCGTGAGCACCTGGTCCACGATCTCGCAGGCTTTCAGATTCCGTTTCAGTCCCATGGCGCCGGTGAGGCAGAAGGTGCAGTCGAGGGTGCAGCCGACCTGGGTCGAGAGGCAGAGCGTCAGACGTCTTCCATCGGGAATCAGCACGGTTTCCACGGTCAGCCCGTCCTCGAGGGTGATCAGGAATTTTCTGGTTCCATCCTCGGCCTGGAGGACTCGGCAGTGGCGCGACCGTCCGACCGTCGTGCGGCTTTCGAGGATCGCCCGCTCCGCCATGGAGAGGTCGGTCATCTGCGCGATCGTGTGCGCCCGGCCTTGGTACAGCCAGCGGAGGATCTGTTGGGCTCGGTATTTGGGCCAGCCGAGATTCTGGACGAACCGCTCGATGGCTTGGCCATCCAGGGCCAGCAGCGACACCGTCTCCTGCGCCGGCTCTGCTTGTTGTTGAGGCTTCTGAGAAGGCATGAACGCACCCTAGCACAGGGAGAAAATGTCTGACAAGGAGCGGGGCAATAAACGATTCATGCCGAGCGCCGAATCACAACATCCCCGGTCCATCCCTCAGCATTCATACTGCGGCGTCGGGTGATCTGTGGTATAATTCACCTACTTGCATGCGTCCCATTCACCTGGTTCACCGCGAACGCATGTCCGCTCTGCGACGCCACCATCTGCGACTCTCCTGGTTCCTGTTCGCGGCCGTTATCTTTGCTGCCTCCTCGGCGCAGTCCCAACCATCCGATTCGGCCTGCACCTCTCCCGAGGATTGTTATCGCGCGGCCTTCGGCAAACAACCGTCTGCTCCAGACACGGCCAGCCAGTTTGCAGCCCGGTTGCAGCGCTTGACGGAACTGCGCGAGCGCTATCCGGACACGCCCTGGTCTGCACGTGCTGGCTTGGCGACCGGGTTGCTGCTCTTGGAGCGGAATCCGGCCGAGTCCCTGCCCTATTTCCGAGCGGCGCAACGCGATTTGCCGGTGATCGAGGACTATGCCCGTCTCTGGATGGGAGAGGCTTTGCTGAAGATGGGAGATGCGCGAGACGCCGCCGTCCAGATCGAACGAATTCCGGAAGCCGTCCCGGATACGTTGCTGGGCGTGCGCGTGGCCTACCGGGCCGGAGAATCCTGGTACAAGGCGGGGCACTGCGACAAGGCCGTTGAACTCCTGGCGAAGGCGGTGCTGTTCGGTTCGCAGGATCCGGCTGCGCCAGGCGCCCTTCTGATGGTTGCCGAGTGCCATTCCAAGGAGAAGCGACCGGTTGAGGCTCAGGCGGCGTGGAAGCAACTCTGGATTCGGTATCCGCAGACACAGGAAGCGAAAGAGGCCGAGCGACGCCTGACGCAGGCGATGGGGGCGGCCTGGCGTCCGACGCCGGACGACTCGTATAACCGCGCCCTGGCCTTCCTGAACCTGGCCTTGTATGAGGAAGCCGTCGCCGACCTGCAGAAGTTTCTCGCCGGCACGTCGCCCGACGCGCGGCGGGGTGAAGCCCGGCTCAAATTGGGGACGGCGCTGGTCCGGCTCAAGCGCTACGAGCAGGCGCGGCAGGTGTTCAAAGATCTGGCCGGCGGCGCCGGATCGGAATCGGACGAGGCCACCGTGTGGCTGGCGAGGGTCTATCTCCGGCTCAACGACGGGGAGCGGCTCTTGGCGTTGGCCTCCTCGGCCCCGCGCCTGACCCTGTCCCTCGAGCAGAAGGCGACGATTCAGCTGTTGCTGGGAATCTGGCAGGACGACCAGGGCCAGTATGATCAGGCCCTGGCCACGTACCGCAAGGTGCTGCAACTGGGCGAGGCGTCCGGGCAGAGAGCGGAAGCCCTCTGGCGGATCGGCTGGATCCACTATCGGACTGGACGGTATGGCCAGGCGGTGGACTCGTTCCGAGACATCCTCAAGGGCAAGGACGATCCGCAGGCTGCGCCCAAGGCCTTATACTGGGCCGGCCGGGCACTGGACCAGTCCAATGATCGGCAGGCCTCCGACCTGCATGGGCAACTCTGTCGACAGTATCCGCTCACCTACTACTGCCAGTTGGCGCAGCTGCGCTCGGCCGCCTCTCCGTCGATGCCGGCGTCGGCGAACGGGCTTCCGTCAGGCGGCGGGCCTGGCGAGGACAGCCGGACGTCGGTCTTGCGCGACGCGCATTACCTGCGTGCGGTCGAGCTGCGTCTCCTCGGCATGGATCAGGAGGCGGCGAGGGAATGGGTCTCCTTGCCCGAGCGCTATGTCCGCGACCGGGCGGCGCTGGCGGAACTCTCGACCCTGTTGAGCCAGGCCGGCGCCACGCACCATGCGTTGCGTCTGGTCCGGCTGTATTTCCGGGAGGGACTGGAGCGGGGCGGGGAAGCGGTGCCGCCGGCTCTGTGGAGCGTGGCCTACCCCACGGCCTACCTGCCGGCCATCAGGGCGCAGGCCGGATCGGGTGTGGACCCCTATCTGGTCGCGGCGATCATCCGCGAGGAGAGCCAGTACGACCCGCGGGCGCTGTCGAGGGTCGGTGCGGTAGGGCTGATGCAGGTGATGCCGGTCACGGCCCAGCAAGTGGCCAAGAAGCAGGGGCTTCCGGACGTCGGCCGCGACGACCTTTTCGATCAGGACGTCAACATCCGGGTGGGCACGCGCTATGTCGAACAACTGCTCCAGCAATTCAACGGGAACATCATGCACACCGTGGCCGCCTACAACGCCGGGCCCCAGGCGGTGACCGGGTGGATCGCCAAAGCCAACGGGCGGGACGCGGACGAATGGGTCGAATTGATCCCGTATCAGGAGACGCGCCAGTACGTGAAGCGCGTGCTGCGGAGCTACCGCGAATATCATCGGCTGGGCGGGAGCGCCTGCGCCCTGCGCTTTCTTGACAAGGCCTGTTGAAGCTCCTATAAGAAGCGAACAGCCATCGGCGGCCGGTGCTCAGTCCGCTGCCGAGGGCGTCTCTGGGGATTCACCTATGGCGCTGGATAAACTGGGGGCTCTCGAAGCGCGCATCCGTAGCCTGGTGGAATTGATTCAATCGCTGAAGAAGGCCAATGTGGCGTTGGAGGGCGAAGTGCGCGCGGCGCGCGAACGGCTGGCGAAGCAGGACGAGATGAATCGTCGGTGGGCGGCGGAACGGGCCGACGTCCGGTCACGGATCGAAAAGGTCTTGGGCGAACTGGAATTGCTCGAGTGCGTGGAGGAATCCACGGATAGTTCAGGATAGTGCACCGGCGGCAAACAACTTCTCCCGGCACATCTGATCGAAGTGCCGGGCTCAACCGCAAGGTTGGTATGGGGCATGTAAGTCTACAGGTGGCAAAGTACCTCTCCGCCGCGACATGATCGAACGCGGCGGCTCAACCGAAGGTTGGTATGGAGGTGGCGCTTGACTAAGACCCTGGACATCGAAATCTACGGCCAGAAGTATACCGTCAAGGCCGATGCGGACGAACAATACATGCAGCGGGTGGCCGGCTACGTGGACGAGCAGATGCGGAGCCTGGCTCGGGGGATGAAAACCGCGACGCCGTCGAAACTGGCGGTGCTGGTGGCGCTGAATATCGCCCACCAGTTGTTCCAGGCGGAAGCCCAACGGGAGCAGGGCGTGGCGGACCTCGAAAAGCGGGCGCAGCACTTGATGGAGTCCATTGAGGAAACGCTGCAAACGGGCCGCCGCGGGTGAGCGGTGGCGGGGCCTGCACTTGCAATGGCCCCCCGCCATTTGATACGGTACGCATCATTCGAGTAGGGGAACCTGAGCGGAACGGGAGTTTGACGAAGCAGCTCGGGTGACGACACGTTCAGCACAAGAGGCGATTGGATGGGCCGGACCGATCCGGCGCAGCAGAATGCGATGAAGATGTTGATGGCGGTCATGGCATGTTTGTGGAGATGGGGCGCAGGGGCGGGGCGTACACTCGAAGCCTGTCTGGTCCGAGGCGCGGGTGATATGGCGGCCCTGCTGGCGCCGGTTGCATCGAACGATGTCTTGAGAACCTGTCCGGTCTTGCTCGGGTTTGTGCCTCGTCATGTGCAAGGAGCGAGTCGCCGGGTTGCTCAGGCTCGAGGCCGACGGGACAGCCGATCGGCCGCCATGACAGGCTCCAGAATCTTCTGACCATCCGCGGCCGCTTGCCGCCGCACCTCTTGTCTTCTGCCGTCACCGGAGGCCCCAGCCTCTGCATCGTGCTCCTCGACAATCTCCGCGAGCCGCACCGGGGGCGTAAGCCTCTCCTGGTTCTCCCCGAACTGCACATGACTCCGAGGCGTTGGTGCGCCTCCCTAACATGTAAAGGGGGTGGAGACCATTCTTACGAGCGTTGCCATCTACGTGATCGTTGGTGTCTTGGGCGCCCTGGCCGGCTTCGGCGTCTCCGAAGTCTTGCGCCGGACTCTACTGGTGTCCCGGCATCGGCAAGCGGAAGAGCAGTCCCGCCAGATCGTCCAGAGCGCCGAGCGCGAAGCTGAAACTCTGGTCAAGGAAGCCAAGCTGGAAGCCAAAGACCGGCTGTTTCAAGCCAAGGCCGAGCTGGAAAAGGAACAGAAGGAAGTCCGTGCGGACGTCGCCGCCCAGGAGAAGCGGTTGCTCCAACGGGAGGAGAGCGTCGAAAAGAAGATCGGCGCGGTGGATAAGCGCGAGGCCGAGTCCCAGAAGCGCGAGCAGGTGTTGAGCCGGCGCGAGGAGGCGATTGCCGCCAAAGAGGAGGCCTGCGATCGCGCCGTTAAGGAGCATCGGCAGGCGCTGGAGCGAGTGGCCGGCATGACGGTGGACGAGGCCAAGCGGCAGTTGCTCAGCGAGATCGAGTCCGAAGCCCGGCTGGACGCGGCGGGCGTGGCCAAGCGGATCGTCGACGAGGCCAAGGAAAACGCCGAGCGCGAGGCCAGGGAAATCATCGCCCGGTCGGTCCAGCGGGTCACGCGGGACTACGTCTCCGAAGCCACGATCTCCGTGGTGCCGATTCCCAACGACAGCATGAAGGGCCGCATCATCGGGCGCGAAGGGCGCAACATCCGTGCGATCGAGGCAGCGACGGGGATCGACCTCATCATCGACGAGACGCCGGAAACGGTCATCATCTCCGGGTTCGATCCGATGCGGCGGGAAATCGCCAAGGTGTCGCTGGAGCGCCTGATGCAGGACGGCCGCATCCATCCGACGCGCATCGAGGAGATCGTCGAGAAGACCAAGACCGACGTCGAGAAGATGATGATCGAAGAGGCGGAGAAGATCATCTTCGAAGTCGGCCTGTCGGGGTTCCATCCGGAGCTGATCAAGGTCCTGGGGCGGTTGAAGTTCCGGACCAGCTACGGCCAGAACAACCTGTACCATGCCCGGGAGGCCTCGTACATCTGCGGGATCATGGCCTCGGAGCTGGGGCTGGATGTGAAGCTGGCCAAGCGCGGCGCCTTGCTGCACGACATCGGCAAGGCCGTGAGCCACGAAGAGGAAGGGCCCCATGCCATGTTGGGGGCCGACATTGCCAAACGGTACGGCGAGTCGGACAAGGTCGTGAACGCGATTGCGGCGCACCACGAGCAGGTCGAGCCGATCTGTCCGGAGACGGTGCTGGTCGCGGCGGCGGAGGCCCTGTCCGCGGCGAGGCCCGGCGCGCGGCGCGAAGCGCTGGAGTCCTACGTCAAGCGGCTGGAGAAGCTGGAAGCCCTGGCGGTGGATTTCAAGGGCGTGCAGAAGGCCTATGCCATTCAGGCCGGGCGAGAAATCCGGGTGATCGTCCGGCAGGAAGAGGTCAGCGACGTGGAGTGTTCCCACATCTCGCGCGAGCTCGCCAAGAAGATCGAGCAGGAGTTGACCTATCCGGGCCAGATCAAAGTGACGGTAATTCGGGAAAGCCGTTTCGTAGATTTTGCGAAGTAAGGAGTAGGGAAGTCGTCAGCAGTCAGCCTAGGAGAAAGCCTTTTGCCGAAAGCTGATTGCTGATCGCTGACCGCTGGCATGAAAGTTCTCTTCATCGGCGACATCATGGGCGAGCCGGGCCGCCGAGCCATCGCCCGCCAGTTGCCCAAGGTGGTGGCCGAGCATGGCGTCGATTTGGTGATCGGGAACGGCGAAAACGCCGCAGGCGGATTCGGGATCACCAACGACTTGGCCCATGAGCTGTTCGGCCTGGGCCTGTCGGTGATCACGACCGGCAATCACGCCTGGGACAAGAAGGAAACGGTCGAATTCATCAAACACGAACCGCGCCTCCTGCGGCCGTCCAACTATCCGGTGGGCACGCCGGGCCGGGGCAGTTTCGTGGCGGAAACCAAAACCGGCGAGCGGGTCGCGGTGCTCCAGCTCATGGGCCGGGTCTTCATGCCCACCCTGGACTGCCCGTTCCAGACCGCCAGGCGCGAAGTGGCCAAGCTGAAGGACAAGACCAGCGCCATCATCGTGGACATGCATGCCGAAGCGAGCAGCGAGAAGATGGCGATGGGATATTTTCTGGACGGCCAAGTGACGGCGGTCGTCGGCACCCACACTCATGTCCAGACCGCCGATGAGCAGATTTTGCCAAACGGGACGGCCTACTTGACCGACATCGGCATGACCGGGCCCGTGCAGGGCGTCATCGGGATCAAGAAGGAACTGGCCATCGAGAAGTTTGTAACCGGCATGCCGCGACGGTTCGAAGTGGCCCAGGGCCCGGCCCTGTTTTGCGCCGTGCTGATCGAGCTGGATCACCGGCTCGGGAAGGCGTTGAGCATCCAGCGCCTGCGCATTCCGGAGTGAGCGTTCGTTCGGTTGCACCGAGCCTCTACTGAGTATGCCCGCATGCGCGCTGGCGCCCAGCCACAGCGGATCCTCACCGTCAGCGAACTGACCCTTCTCGTCCGCGATCGCCTCGAACAGGCCTTCCCCGACGTCTGGATCGAAGGGGAGGTCAGCACCCTTCGCAGCCCCGCCTCCGGCCACTTCTATTTCACGCTCAAAGACGCGCAATGCCAGATTCGGGCGGTGCTGTTTAGAAACCAGGCCCAGCGGTTGCGGTTCGCCCTGCGTGAAGGGTTGCAGGTCGTCGTGCGGGGGCGGGTGACCGTCTACGAGCCGCGCGGGGAGTATCAGCTGGTGCTGGACTATCTGGAGCCTAAAGGGGTGGGCGCGCTCCAGCTCGCATTGGAACAATTGAAAGAGCGGCTGGCGCTCGAAGGGCTGTTCGACGAGGCGCGCAAACGGCCGCTCCCGTTTTTGCCTCGCCGGGTCGGCCTCGTCACGTCCCTCTCGGGCGCCGCCGTCCGCGACATGCTTGTTGTATTGGGGCGCCGGTGTCCGTCGCTGGACGTGGTGATTTGTCCTGTGCCGGTCCAGGGCGAAGGGGCGGCGCCCAAGATCGCGGCGGCCATCCGGACCCTCAGCGCCTCCGGCAAGGTGGATGTGATGATCGTCGGCCGCGGCGGCGGCTCCTTGGAAGACCTCTGGTGCTTCAACGAGGAGGTGGTCGTGCGGGCCATTGTTGCCTCCAGGGTGCCGGTAGTCTCCGCAGTGGGACACGAGACGGATGTCACGTTGGCCGATTTTGCCGCCGACTACCGGGCGCCCACGCCCTCGGCGGCGGCGGAAGCGGTGGCACCGGTCCTGGCGGACCTGATCCGGTCCGTGGCGGACTTGCGAGCCAGGCTGGAAC
>JBJTAZ010000281.1:0-2582 GCA_046091085.1 Nitrospiraceae bacterium | reverse complement strand
GGCTGATGATCATGGCGGCCTGTCGTGACTATCCCTACACCTTCCTCATGGAAGCGGATTGCCTGCCTGTCCGCCCGGGCTGGCTGGACGCTCTGGACCATGCGACCCACAACGCGCCCAGCGGTTCCTGGGGTATTGGCTCTAGCTATACCGGCCCGACCATGCTGGCGCCGATGTGGGTGTTCCACATCAATGGGAACGCCCTCTACGCCACTGGGGACTTAGAGTTCCAAGACTATCTGACAGGCGATTTCCTGAAGGCGCTTCAATGGCTGGTCGAGAATGTCTCGAACAGTGTTGCCTATGACGTGTCCTTTGTCCTGGGGATGAACAATTACAAGGACATGATTTCGGCCATCGGGGTCGATCTACGCCAATACCTACGCCGCTATTGCTTCACGCCGGTGATCCGCAACATCAGCGGCGACTCGGAGACCAATGGGCGGGTGCCGGTCAATATCCTCAGGCTGGCGCGGGACGACAACTCGCTCTTCCTGTGCCACGGCGTGCCCGCGCTACAGCAGGTCGTGGCCGGCCAGGAGACGCTGGATAGTTTTTTCGCGAGCCGGCCCGGCCGGATCACCGAGCTTAATCTGCATACGTTCGCCTCGCTCACCAATGGCGTCGGCTGGCAGAACATGGGATACGGGATGGTCCGGCCGCTTCTGCTCGGGAACGCTAAGGAATGGCCGCAGACGCTGCTTCTGCGCACCGGTGCAATGCTCGGCGATTGCACCACGGGGCGCTTCGAGATACGCCTGAAGGTGCCGACGGGTATCGTCCTGTCTGTAGGCACGGTTGTCGCCACCTCAACGTCCGAGGGACAGGTCGCCATCTGCAGCGCCATCTCTGCCCGCGGTGAAGAGAGTGTGATGGCATTCGATCTACCCGGGACGTTTCAGGCTGACAAGGTTATTGTCGAGCTGACGTTCGATGTTGTCGGGGGGGAGGCGGCCGCGGTGGCGGTGGGGCTCAAGGGCCTGCGTCTACTTCACCTGCCCGCAGCTACCGCACTGACGGCGAAGGTTCTAGGCAACAATGCGGCTGCCCAGGCGGTATGTGCGGCCTGGGGGAACTGGATCCGTGCTGGGCAGGCGGCACTGAGTGCACGTTATAAATTCCTCGACGGCCGCAATCGCACCACCCTGCCGGCGCTGCGGGAAGCGGGATCGGTCCCGCAGGCTCTATTCAAGGATGGCCAAATGCGGATCCCGTTTGCTGACAGGACCTCGGCTCGGTTTCGCTTTACCACCAAGCCAACACCGGGGGCGGCGCCCGCCGTGGCACTTTCGCTGCATCTGGTCTCGGACCTCGATTGCGTAATCGAAATCCTGGGCGAAGCTGTTGGTGTAACGAAGACCGTAAAGCGGCATAAGCTGACCAAAGCCGTGCCGCAGATCGTGGACATTGCCTTCGACATGGATCTGACGAAGGGCCGGGATTTCTTTCTCACCCTAAATTCCTTACTGGAGACGGCCCCAGCTACGGACGGGATGGCCCATCTCACGATTAGGCACCTCCACATCCTGCGCTCCCCGAACGACGGGCCAGAAGCTCCGGTACAGACCCCGGACCCAGCCCCACTTGTCGAGACACTGGATCCGCCGGCCGAAGTCCCCCGGCTCCTTGTACTCGACATGACCGCCATCGGCAACCGGACCGCCACGGGCGAGATCAAGTCCAACCTGCTGGCGGACTGGCCCGGGACGCGACTGTTGCAGATAGCCGTGGGCGAGAAGAGCGGGCTGGCGGTTGTGCGCCGCAAGGGTGATAGTTACCCCGTGGAATCGGTGACGGCCGAGAAGGCCCGTATCGCCATCCTGGATTTCGACCCGCAGGTCATCCTCTATCGTCCAGTGCCGCAGACAGAGGCTCTGCATCTTCTGGCGATGGATCTGATCGACAAGACCAGCCGGCCGCTGGTCACCTGGATCATGGACGACTGGCCGGCCCGCATGGACGCCGAGGCGCCGGTGCAATGGGAGAAGATGGAGACAGACCTGCGGCATCTGCTGGCCCGCTCGGCCGTGGCCCTGTCGATTTCCGACTACATGTCCGAGGCATTTGCCAAGCGCTATGGGCGGGCGTTCCTTGCCCTGGCCAACGGAGTCGATCCTGCGGACTGGCCCGTTCACTTCCCACCCCCGCGAGAGAATTTCCTTATCCGCTATGCCGGCGGCATCGCACCGGACATGAACCGCGCAAGCCTCCTGCGCTGCGCCGAAGCAGTCGAAGCTTTGGTCTGGTCGGGCCTGAAGATCCGGTTTGAGATCAGCACACAACTGTGGTGGAAAATGGAATGTGACCCGCTCTTTGCGCACTTTCCGTCTACTACGTTGGAAGTCGCCGACAAGCCATTGGCTGGATATCGGCAATGGATCGCCGAAGCGGATCTCCTGCTCATTGCGTATAATTTTGACGAAGCGAGTCTGCGCTACGTTCGCTACAGCATGGCTAACAAGCTGCCAGAATGCCTGGCTTCGGGGGTGGCGGTGCTGGCGCATGGGCCCAGGGGAATTGCGACCATCGATTACTTGGAGGGCGCCAGGATAGCCCGGGTGGTGGCGGAGCCGGATGTGGAC
>JBJTAZ010000280.1:0-3055 GCA_046091085.1 Nitrospiraceae bacterium | reverse complement strand
GGGGGGTTGGTATACTCCCGCGCCTTGGTGCTGCAAATCCCCCAACGCAAGGCGCTGGAGCATAAAGACCTGGCCAGCACCCGGGATATCTATGGGACAAAAACCTACATCGATAATCTGCTCGAAAACGCAAACGACGTGATCTATACCCTGGACCAGGAGCAGCGGTTCACCTATGTCAACAGCAAGATCGAAGCGTGGGGGTATCGGAAAGAAGATTTGATCGGTCGTCCCTACCTGTCGTTGCTCTCGAAGCGGCATAGGGGGCGCCGGCTGAAGAGCACGCTGGATATCGGCGCCAAGCAGGTCTATGAGGTCGAAGTGATGAGCCGTGCGGGCGACATGCGGACGGCGATGGTGAGCGTGTCGCCGCTCCATGATCCCGATGGACGGATTCAAGGGGTGTTGGGCATTGCGCGCGACATTACCGACACCAAAAAGCTGGAGCAACAGATTCTAAATAGCGAGAAACTGGCGTCGGTCGGAAAGCTGGCGGCCGGGGTCGCGCACGAGATCAACAATCCGCTGGGCGGCATCCTGAATTGCCTGTACAACCTGCGCAAGGGGACCCTGTCGCCGGCCAGGCAGGAGGAATATGTGGTCTCGATGGAGGACGGGCTCAGACGGGTCCAGAAAATCGTCAGGCAGTTGCTGGATTTTTCCCAACAGCACGAGCCAGAACTGTCTGCCACGGACATCAACGCGGTCGTCGAGCGCGTGCTGGTGCTGACCGAACATGCCTTCACCGCCAACCGCATACGTTTGGACAAGCAACTGCAACCGGATCTCCCTGCCCTCATGGTGGACCGCCATATGCTCGAACAGGTTTTGATGAATCTGGTGTTGAACGCGATCCAAGCGATCAAGGGCGATGGGCGCGTGACGATTCGGACGCGGATCATGGACGAGACCTGCACGATCGACGTGCAGGACACGGGCTGCGGGATCCAGCCCCATCTTTTGTCGCGCATTTTCGATCCCTTCTTTACGACCAAGGGCGTGGGGGAGGGGACGGGACTGGGCCTGTCCGTCAGTCTGGGAATCGTGGAACGTCATGGCGGGCAGATTCTGGTCGAGAGCGAAGTGGGGAAGGGCTCGGTCTTCACCGTCTCGCTTCCGCTCTCCCGCGAAGGGGCGGTGGCAGGGAGGACCGCATGAAGGCGCCGTCGGTCCTGATCATCGATGATGAGCCTCTGATGCGGCTCTCCATGCTCGACGCCTTGAAGGCCGTCGGCTACGAGGTGCGTGCGGCGGCGACGGGACAGGAGGGCCACGACCTCCTCGCCTCCGATACGTTCGACATCGTGATCACCGACCTTCGCCTCCCGGGGTTCGATGGGTTGTCGCTCCTCCAGGCCTGCAAGCAGCGGTCGCCGCGATCCGAGGTCATCCTGATTACGGCCCACGGTTCGGTGGAGACGGCGGTCGAGGCGATGAAGCTGGGGGCCTACGACTATGTGACCAAGCCCTTTGCGATGGACGAGCTGCTGCTGATCGTCGACCGGGTCGCGAAGGTCCTGGCGCTGCGTCAGGAGAATGTACGACTGAAAGAGGAACTGGAGGGGCGGTTCAGCTTCGAGGGGGTCCTCGGGAAGAACGACCGGATGCGGGCGGTGTTGGAGAAGATTCAGTTAGTCGCGGCGACGGACTCCACCGTCCTGATCGTCGGGGAAAGCGGGACCGGCAAAGAGCTGGTGGCCAACGCGCTGCACCGCAGCAGCCCTCGCCGCGATCAGGCGCTGATCAAGGTCAGTTGCGCGGCCTTGCCGGAAACCCTGTTGGAGGCGGAGCTGTTCGGGCATGAAAAGGGGGCCTTCACCGGGGCGCACAAGCAGCGGCGCGGCCGATTCGAGCTGGCGCACAAGGGCACGTTGTTTCTGGACGAGATCGGCGAAATTTCCCCGGTGGTGCAGGTGAAGCTTCTGCGGGTACTGCAAGAGCGGCAGTTCGAGCGGGTGGGGGGAAACGAGACGGTCGAAGTGGATGTGCGGCTCGTTTGTGCGACCCAGCGGGATCTCAAAAAAGAAGTGCAGCAGGGGCGGTTTCGCGAAGATCTCTACTACCGCCTGAACGTCGTCCCCGTCGTCTTGCCCCCGCTGCGGGAGCGTCGTGAAGACGTAATGTTACTCGGCGAGCACATGCTGCAAGCCCGTGCGACGAAAACCAATAAGCCCCTGAAGGGATTTGCCCAGAAGGCGCAGGAACTCCTGCTCCGCTATTCGTTTCCGGGCAACGTGCGCGAATTGGAAAATATTATCGAGCGGGCGGTGGCCCTTGGGCGCCCTGAAGAGGCCGTGCAACCGTGGGATCTGTGTGGATTTTCCTCTTGCCCCTACTTGGGTGGGACGCAGCAGGAGACTTGCGGGTTTTGCTGCGAAGGGTTGACCGGCAAGCGGGCGACCACCGCCATGCTGGACTCCCTGGCGTCGGCCAGAGAGGGGTTCGAGAAGGACTATATCGTGGCCGTGCTGGAGCGGGTCGGCGGGAGCCGGACCGAAGCGTCGCGGCTGCTGGGGCTCTCCCGCAAAGCCTTGTGGGAGAAATGCAAGCGCTACGGCATTCCCTCCGCTCGCGGCGAGTCGGACGAAGAGGGCGAGTAGAGGAGAGTGTGGCGGTGACGGATTGCTGATAGGTCTGTTCCAACTTGGAGGAGACAAGGGGCAGGGAGCGGCAGTTGAGGCTCTGGGCCCCTTTTCTTTTTGTTGGCCAAGCGGGGAATCACCGCGTCGTTTTCGGGAATTCGGGATGATTGCGCCGGTGCCAGACATATGGTAACGTTGGAGTTACTATAGGCCGTGTCAGAGATCCGCATTCTTGAATATCTCGACACGGCAGGGCGGTCGCCCTATGCCGCGTGGTTCAACGGGCTCAACGCGCCAGCGGCCGCCAAGGTAGCCGCAGCGATCTATCAGCTGACCGCAGGTAACTTTTCGAACGTCAAAGGCATTGGCGGGGGCGTGTTCGAACGAAAAATAGACTTCGGCCCGGGCTACCGAATTTATTTTGGCAAGGATGGACAGGATGTCGTCATCCTGCTCGGAGGCAGCACAAAGCA
>JBJTAZ010000279.1:0-3880 GCA_046091085.1 Nitrospiraceae bacterium | reverse complement strand
ACGATGTCGAGGCGATGCGCGATGTCATGACGATGGTGGATGCGATCCGACAAAGGCAATCGCACTAGCTCCCGATGCATCGCTAATCGTCCAGAGACCGGATGTTCGAGATAAGAGGGCAGACCACATGAGAAGGTTGTTCGGCACGGACGGAATACGCGGGGTGGCGAACCTCGAGCCGATGACGAGCGAGACGGCCATGAAGCTTGGACGGGCGGCCGCTTATCTGTTTAAGCGCCGCTCCGGCCGGCATCAAATCGTCATTGGGAAGGACACCCGCCTCTCCGGCTACATGTTGGAATCGGCCCTCACCTCCGGAATTTGCTCCATGGGTGTGGACGTGCTGCTGGTCGGCCCCATGCCAACCCCGGCGATCGCGTTCCTCGCCAGAAGCTTGAGGGCGGATGCCGGTGTGGTCATCTCCGCCTCTCACAATCCCTATCAGGACAACGGGATCAAATTCTTTTCCAGCGACGGTTTCAAGCTGCCCGATGAGTTGGAGACGCGGATGGAAGCCCTGATCACCTCCGACGAAATTCAACACCTGCGCCCCACGGCCGATGCGGTCGGAAAGGCCTTCCGCATCGACGACGCAGAAGGACGGTACATCGAGTTCGTCAAACGCTCCTTGCCGCGCGACATAGATTTTCAAGGGTTGAGGGTCGTCGTAGATTGCGCCCATGGCGCCGCCTACAAAGTCTCGCCAAAGGTTCTACGAGAGTTGGGCGCCACCGTGTGGGTCATCGGAGACGAGCCGGACGGCACCAATATCAACGACGGGTGCGGCGCCGTCCATCCCGAGCGGCTCCAACAAGCGGTGCGCGAGCATCATGCGCACCTGGGCATCGCCCACGATGGAGATGCCGACCGGGCGATTTTTGTGTGCGAGCAGGGCCGCATCGTGGACGGCGACCATGTCATGGCCATGATCGCGCTGGATTTGCAGGAGCGGGAACTGCTGAAACGGAGCACCGTGGTCGGAACCGTGATGAGCAACTTCGGCCTGGAGCTGGCCCTGGCCAAAGCCGGCATCTCGCTGGTCAGGACCGCTGTCGGAGACCGCTACCTCCTCGAGCGCATGATGGTGGATGGCTACAATTTCGGCGGGGAGCAATCCGGTCATTTCATCTTTCTGGACCATAACACCACCGGCGACGGTTTGATCTCGGCCTTGCAGGTCGCGGCCTTGATGAAACGAACAGGCCGGTCCCTGTCCGAGCTGGCTCATTGCATGACGGCCGTACCGCAGATTCTGTTGAATGTCCGCGTCAACGAGAAGCGGGCTCTCGACCAGGTACCGGAACTGGCACAGGCGATCCGGGCAGGGGAGGCCAGGCTGAATGGGACCGGCCGTGTTCTGGTTCGGTACTCCGGAACGGAACCGCTACTCCGCATCATGGTCGAAGGAGCGGAGGCCTCGCTCATCCGTTTGGTGGCCGACGACCTCTCCGCAGTCGTCCATCGCCATCTCGGCTAACGTTCCCCCCTCGGCCAGGTCAACTCGGCCCAAGTCCTGCGAATCGGTTCGCGGGTGACGAGGCGCCACAAGACGATGCTAGCCAACGTGACTGGCGCCTTCCTGATCGGATTACTTGCCGGTTCCGCATTTCCGTACACTCCGCTCCTCTGCATCGGCATGCTGCTTCTGGCCGCCATGATGCTGACTTGGTTAGAACGGTCGAAGCAGATGAACCCCTACCGCGGCAGCGCACTCTATAGCAGCCTCCTTGCCGGCATGCTCTACTGGGCCGGCTATGCCTGGTTCATCGCGCCGATTCCCCTGAGCCTCCTGACGAGTAAGTCGCCCACGGCCATTGCAGGTCACATCGTCGCGCCGGCGCACTATGCGCCAGGCCGCGCATCGATGACGCTGGCCGTCGATCAAATAAGCGGAAAGCCGGTTCACTTCCGCAGGGACGGAATCCTTCGCGTCACCTGGCGAGAGCCGGACCTCAGTCTGAGGCAAGGAGATCTGGTGACGTTCACGGCCAAGATCCATACGCCATCCGGACACGTCAACCCTGGTGGATTCGACTATGCCGACTATCTCCTCATGCATGGAGTGGACGCCACGTCTTCCGTATCAGGACCAGGCGCCGTCAGGCTCCTCGGCTCGGCAAGCAGTCTGTCGCGCTGGAGCCTCTGGAGCTGGATCGATGAACAACGGGACATCATTCGACACGCGGCGCTTGCATCCCTGCACAATCCGGCGTTGGGCATTTACCTGGGCATCATTGTCGGCCAGCCAGGGTATCTCGATTCAATGATGCGTGACGCCTTTATGGCAACCGGTACCGTACACATTTTGTCGATCTCCGGTTCCCACCTTGGCTTGGTCGCGATCTTGTCGTTTTATCTGATCAAACATACGTTCCGCCGCCTGCCTTCACCATGGCTTCTGCGCCTCTCCCGCTACACGACCGCCACACGCATGGCTGCGCTGGGCACGGTGATTCCGGTTACCGTCTATGCCCTGCTGGCCGGAGCAGAAGTCGCGACCATCCGATCCTGGATCATGCTCGTCGTCTTCCTGCTTGCGGTATGGCTGGGGCGGAAAGAGCAGCTCACCCTCTCCCTGGCCTGCGCCGCGCTCGCGATCGTCCTGCACGATCCTCGCGCACTCTACGACATCTCCTTTCAATTGTCCTTTTGTTCCGTACTCGCCATCGCCCTCGTGCTTCACGATCCGACTGAAGAGGGCAGGGAAGGCCTCTCCCCAGCACCTCACATCAGAAAGCGAGTCGGAACATGGCTCGCAACCTATGCAGGAATTACCGGCGGCATTACGCTCGCCACCTTGCCTCTTGTCGCCTACCATTTCAATCAGGTGACATGGCTGGGCCTCGCAGCCAACCTCGTCGTTGTCCCCCTGGCGGGATTGCTGCTCGTGCCGCTTGGATTGGGATCGGCCCTGTGGGTGGCCGCAACCGGCCAAGCGACCCTGCCCTTGGCCTCGCTTAACCAATTCGGCTATCAGTGCCTGTCCGACCTCGTTCAGGTCATGGCCAGACTGCCAGGAGCCGAATGGCACGTTGCATCGCCAACGATCGCATCGATCGTGCTGTTCTACGGCTTGCTCCTTGCCGCGATCAACCTGCGGCCTCACCGCCGGATCCAGCTGGCCTGTCTTACCAGTGCGCTCTGCCTGGCCGCATGGTGGCTCTATTCTCCTCGCCTCTGGCCGCATGACGGGTCACTGCGTGTCACGTTCCTTGATGTCGGACAGGGCGATGCGTCGGTCATTGAGCTGCCAGATGGGGAAACCATTCTCATTGATGCCGGAACGAAACATGACACCCTCGATATAGGACGATCCGTCGTCGCCCCCTATCTGTGGGACCGGGGCATCTTCCATCTCGACCACGTGATCGCCACCCATCCCCAGCTCGACCATGTCGGCGGCTTACCGGCTGTCATTCGGCACTTTCACGTCGGTCGCTATTGGAGCAACGGCTTGGCTCGGCAAGAACCGTTCTATCAAGAGCTTCAACGGGCGATACGGTTATCCGGCCTAGCCGAATCCGTTGCCATGGAAGGACAGCCCATCATCGCCGACGGACCATGCAACCTGACCGTCCTGAATCCGGCAGCGGAGGCGCAAACGCGCCATCAGGTTCCCACCAATACCGGCAGCATGCTGAACAATCAATCGGTCGTTACCAGGCTGACGTGCGACACACATTCGTTTCTGTTTACCGCCGATGCGGAAGCGCCGACCTTAGCTCGCTTAAGCGAATTGGCAACCTCGGTCAGGACACGAGTAGTAAAAGTTCCGCATCACGGAGCCAGCAGTTCCCTGGAGCAGAGGTGGATAGGGCATGTCGCCCCGGAGATCGCCGTCATTTCAGTCGGCAATCGAAACATCTATGGGCATCCATCC
>JBJTAZ010000278.1:0-4682 GCA_046091085.1 Nitrospiraceae bacterium | reverse complement strand
ACGGAGCAGACTCAGCCTGGCCTGAACGAAGGCGGCCATGACTTTTCACCGATTCAGCTCGGCGAAAACGTCGCCCGCAGCGAAGTGCTGTTCAACGGCTTGGCCGGCATGGTCCAGTCCTGGACGGATACGGAAATCAAGGTGCGAGTGCCCCGCCGGCACATGTACGGGGTGGGGAAGATGAACGACTTCGTCACCGACGCCACATCCGGGCCGCTGGTGGTGCGGCGCGGTTCGTGGGATCTGCTCCCGGACGGCAGTTGCTGCACCCAGAAGCAATGGGTGAGCGTCGAAGCGGGACGCTTTACGATCCAGGCCAAGGGCCTTCCCGATCCCGGGTACTTCAACGGTCCCGACCAGAAGGGCCGCGACTGAGCCGTGGGCGACACGTGGCGGTGGTATCGGGGTTCGTTCCTGCGGCAGGCGCTGATCGTGGCTGCGGCTCTGGGCTTTTTCGGTTCGACCTTCCACGCAGAAGCGGCCGACGTGGCGGCGATTCCGCAAAAGAGCGGGACCGACGCGACGCTCATGGGGCTCCATTTCCTGGACAGCGCGAACGGCTGGGCGGTCGGAAGCGGCGGCACCATCGTCCGGACCACCGACGGAGGCAAGCACTGGAAGCTCGCTTCCGGCGCGACGACCGTGCAACTCAGCTGCGTGTATTTTGCCGACCGGCTGCACGGTTGGGCCGTGGGCGGGAACGGCACGCTGCTGCATTCCCAGGACGGCGGGGGCAAATGGACGGCGCAGGCCAGCGGAACCCAGTCGCCCCTGTACGGAATCTTCTTCCTGAATCCGGCCAAGGGATGGGTGGTCGGGGGCGCGGGCACGATTTTACAGACCGAGGACGGTGGAAAACATTGGACGGATCAAACCAGCGGCGTCAATGCCACGCTCTATGCGGTGCAGTTTCTTGATGAGCGCCGGGGCAAGGTGGTCGGGGCATTGGGGACGATCCTGGCGACGGAGGATGGAGGTAAAACCTGGTCGGCGCAGGAGACGAAGAGTTCGGCTACATTCTTCGACCTCTTCTTCGTCGATCCGATGAACGGCTGGGCGGTCGGCAATGCGGGCGCGATGTTTCAGACCGTCAACGGGGGCGCCCAGTGGGTGGACCGGTCGCTGCCCTGTTCCGGCTCCTGCTCACGATTGACGGACCTGCTCAGAGTTCGGTTTACCGATAGCAAGGCTGGCTGGGTTGTGGGGGAACGGGGCACGATTTTCAAGACAACCGATTCAGGCTTCAACTGGATGCCGCAAGAACATCCGACCAAATCCGCGCTCTACGGCCTGAGCTTTCCGACCGCAGCCCAGGGCTGGGCCGCCGGGGAGCGGGGCACCATTCTCCAGATCACGGCAAAATAAAAAGAGCTGATGGCCGAAGCGAAGATTGTCCAGCTATCAGCCATTAGCTAACGTGGGGTTTGAGCATGCGCCTCGGCGACACGACGGCATGATTTGTTAGCTGGTTCGCAACTCATTCGACGTCGTCGCTTACCAGTACCCAAATTCTCTTCAGTGGCAATTCTGCTTTGATCTCATCGTCGAGCTGTTCGTAATTCTGGAGAACGGCATCCACAACATCGCCCTGATCCCACAGTCGAATTCTGAAGAAGTCCTTGCGCGCATCCAGCTTCACTGGATTCGTGAACCCGCCCCACGACACCAAAAGGCCTTGTTGAGAAGCAAACTTGGACACGACACCGAGGAGTTCGTTGAAGGTCTTTTGCCCCTCAGCCCCACTGCCTGACTTGACCTGGACACAAAGACGGGGCTGATCGAACCCGAGCAATCCAGAACCGGCAAGGATGTCTACTCCTCCGTCTGGCCCAGGGGGCGACACCTCGGTTTTGTAACCCTGTGCCCTTAAGACGGCATCCACAAGGCGTGCAAGGTCGTGACGTTGGAATTTGGCCTGAATGAACTTGAGGATTTCATCACGTGCAGTGTCCCGTAAATTGACCGTGCCTTCATCAGCAAGACCTTCGGTCTCAGCTTCGGCCATGTCCGTCATGACTTCAGTGCCAGACGGAGCCGAAGTGAGAATCTTGTTCACCCGGTCCTCCGCATCGTTGCGGTAAACCTTGAACACAGTGAGGGCTGAGTTCATTGAGAAGAGCACGTCCTTGGGAAAGACAGATCGTGGGACCGTCTTGAGCCATTCAACGCTGCGTATATGCATCACGTTCGGGGCGATCTTCTTGTACTGATAGTCACTGGTAATTCGACCAAATGTGAACGCGGATTCAGTTTTGAGAGGCAGGGCAACCAGATCGCCCTTTTGGATATCTCGTGCGAATCTCCAGACTTGGCCTAGTCCGGCAATGATCTGCTTTTCACTTTGGCGCGGATATGTTTCTTTGTAAAGTAGCCGCAATTGGTCTTTTGTTCGGCAGGCCGAGTAGTCAGGCAGTTCATTCCATGCATGACAAACAAGGCGCTCCTTGACGGCCGTTTCCTCTTGCTCCCCATGCTTGCCTGCGCGGACGACCCAAAGCGACATCTTAAATAGTCTCCGTTCTCGCAACTCTGCCGATGTTTGGACTTGTCCGGCTAACTATTAAGTAAGCTGCGGGGTCAGATGGTTCAATGGTGGTTTATCCAAGTGTCTTCTTATGTCTTCTTGCCAGATTCTTGAGGATTGTCGTCCTCTTCTGAAAACGTGTCAAGTAGGTCCTCCGCATCATCCCAACTCGCCCAAGCGACTCTGAATGATGCTCAGGGCCGCGATGGCCGCAGTTTCAGCCCGCAAAATCCTCTGTCCTAATGTGACCGGCAGGAAGCCGCATGCCCTGGCTTTGCCAAGTTCCTCTTGCGTCCAGCCGCCTTCCGGGCCAATCGCGATCACGATGCTCTCGTCCGGTTGTGAAGGCAGCGCCACTGTGGCGAGGCTCTGGCCATCGGCCCGCTCGCTCAAGATCAACCGGCAGGAGGCCGACGACTGGGCCTCAAAGAAGGCTATCGTGTCGCAGGGCGCGGCGATCTCCGGCACCTCCCACCGTTCGGATTGCTGCGAGGCTTCCAGGGCGATCTTCTGCCAACGTTCCTGTTGAACGTGATGCCGCTCGGTTTTCGGTCTCACGATGGTATGGCTTGTCACGATGGGCAGGAGAGAGGCCACGCCGAGTTCCGTGGCTTTCTGGATGAGCCAGTCCATCCGCTCGCCTTTTACAATGGCTTGAGCGAGGGTAATGGACGGGCTTTGGGAAGGCGGGCCGGTCCGTTCCTCGATGACGCGGCCGGTGAGGGCCTGCTTCGTCACCTGAGCGGCTCGCACCAAGTAGCGAGTCCGCCGCTCGTCGCAGACCCGGAACTCTTCTCCCTCTGCGACACGCAGGCTGCCGCGCAGATGATCGCAGAGCGGGCCGGTGATCGTCACGGTTCCGCCGGCGACCTGGGTTGAGTTGATGAAGAAGACCGGCATGAGTAAGACGTTAGGCGTGAAACGTGAGGCGTGAAGTTGGACGAAGCACGAAGCGACGGCGCAACGGGTGGCGGCTTTGTCGCCTCACCCCTTACGCGTTACGCCTCACGGTATTCACGGTCATTCGAAGTAGGTCTTCATCTTGTCGAAAAATCCGTCCCCATCCTGGTCCATCGTCATGCCGCTCTCCTTGGCGTATTCGGCCAGGAGTTCTTTCTGCTTGGCGGTCAGCTTGGAGGGGATTTGGATTTTGACCTTCATGATCTGGTCGCCCGTCTGCTGCCCTTTCAGGCTGGGCACGCCCAGTCCCTTCAGCCGAAAGGCCTTGTCCTGTTGCGTCCCGGCCGGAACCTTGATCACGGTGGTGCCTTTGAGCGTCGGCACTTCCACCTTGCCGCCGAGCGTGGCGGTGACGAAATTGACCGGGATATCGCAGACGATATCGTTGCCCTTGCGGGCGAAGATGTCGTGAGGTTGCACCGTCACGGCCACGTAGAGGTCGCCGGGCTGGCCGCCGTTGTCTCCCGGTTCGCCCTCGTTCGCGAGCCGCAGGCGCATGCCCGATTCGATGCCGGCGGGAATGTTCACCGAGAGCATGCGCTCGCGGCGGACCCGGCGACGCCCTCGGCAGGCGCCGCAGGGGTCGGTGATGATCTGGCCGGCCCCTTCGCATTGGTTGCAGGGGCGGCTGATGCTGAAGAAGCCCTGCTGGAAGCGGAGCTGGCCGGCGCCTTTGCAACTGGGGCAGACTTTTACGGCGTCGACGGTGCGGGCTCCGGTGCCTTTGCAGTCGGGGCAGGGTTCGGCTCGCGGAATCTTGAGCGTGGCCTCTTTGCCGTAGACCGACTCTTCGAAAGAGAGTTCCAGGTTGTACTGGAGGTCCGAGCCTCGTTCGGCCCGCTGCCCGCTCCGACTGGCCCCGAAAAAGTCCTCGAAAATGTCGTTGAAGACGTCGCCGAAGCCGCCACGGCCGAAGTCGAAGCCCTCCGTGCCGCCGCCGAATCCCTGTTGCGCGCCGGCATGGCCGAACATGTCGTACCGGCGGCGCTTTTCCTGGTCGCTCAGGACTTCGTAGGCTTCGTTGATTTCCTTGAACTTTTCTTCGGCGGTTTTCTTGTGCTGATCGCCGTGATGCAGATCCGGATGGTGCTGGCGGGCCAGCTTGCGGTAGGCCTTCTTGATCTCGTCGTCGGCCGCGTTGCGGTCGATCCCGAGCGTCTCGTAGTAGTCGCGTTTGGCCACGGAAACCGTCTCGGGT
>JBJTAZ010000277.1:0-3404 GCA_046091085.1 Nitrospiraceae bacterium | reverse complement strand
GAGGCCGGCCAGTCATACCGCGTCCGCGTCGGCTCGCCGCTCGGACGCCCGTCGTAGACCGTCACATAGCTGAGGGACTTGGCATAGTAGAGAAAGGGCTTGTCCGCCGACGCATACCGCTGCTGCCAGTCTCGAACCAGTTGTGTCAGCTCTTCATAGAGTCCGGGAGTCACCTTGTGGTCGATCTCATATTCGAAGTCGTAGGCGATTTTCCGCAAATCCACCATCCTGGGATCGTACACATATTCAAAGGCCAGCCCCGGTCCCGTGATGCGGATGCCGTACTGGTCCGGCTTGGTGAAATAGGGGCTGAACCGCTCGAGCCAAAATTTGCCGATGCCTTGTGGGGGCTGTAAATGCAGCAGGGAAGGAATCAACTCGATTTGCTTCCGGTAATCCTCGTCCGTCTCCTGCGGGAAGCCCAGCAGGATGTTCCAGGAGATGTCCATGCGATAGTAGAGGCTCCATTTCAGACACTGGACGTTTTGCATGGGGCTCACGCCCTTGTCCATCTCGTGGAGCTGGGCCTGGCTCAAGCTCTCGATGCCCGGCTGCATGCACTTCACCCCGCCCTGCGCCAGGGTCCGAATCTGCTTCTTGCTCAGATTGCTCTTGGTTTCGATGAAGACCTCCAGGTCCAGGTGGTCTTCAGCGAACTTGCCGAACAGGTCGCCCACATATTTCATGTCGATGATGTTGTCCACCAAGCGGAACCGGGCTGAGTCGTAGCGGCTGGATAAATAGTCCAACTCACGCGCCACCTGATCCGGAGCCTTCGCCCGGAATTTCATGCTCTGGGCGTTCAGGCCGCAGAAGGTGCAGTGGTGTTTCTCGCCCCACCAGCAGCCGCGCGACCCTTCGTAGAGCAGAATGCGGTCCAACCCCTTCGACGGCTCCCCGCCAATCTCGGCCACCTGTCGGAAATAATCGTCGTAATCGGGAGGCCCGGTCCGTTGAAATTCGGTGAAGTGCGTCGGATTCGGTTCAAAACGGAGCTGCCCTGCACGGCGGCAAGCCACCCCCTTCGGCAGCGCCTCTTCGCGCCCCTCCAGAATCTGCTTCACCAGCGGGGGAAAGACCTCCTCTCCCTCTCCGACGACGACGTAATCGATCCACGGAAAGGCCCGGAGCTGTTCGAGACCCATCTCCCCGTCGAAATTGGCTCCCCCAAAAACGATCCGCACATCCGGATAGAGGTCCTTGATAAGCTTGGCCAGGGACAGGCTGGCCACGTTCTGATCGAAGGTGGAGGTAAACCCGACGATCCGGTATCGGCCCCAGTCGATCGCCGTCATCGCCCATGTGAGAAATTGCGGAGCGCCCCTGGCCGCCAGCTCTTCGAAAAACGAACTGGGCTGGCCGCTCTCACGGGCCAGCTCTTCGAAGACCGGCTTGAAGGTGCGGGGATAATCGGCGTGTTTGGGGTTGTCGCGGAACAACAAGTGGGAGAACAGCCATTCGCCGAATAAGCCGCGCTTTTCGCAGAGCAGCTCGTAGAGGGGCACGCCGATCTTGTGGGCGAATCGGAGGTTGAGGTAGTGGCTCTCGACACCGATCCCCTGGGATTTCAGCAGAGCAGAGAGCGTCCCCAATTGGATAGACGGGTACGTGGAATAGCCGAAGGGCATATTCACCAGCGCAACCGGAGTCCCGCCGCTCACGCGTCCCCCTCCCCCCTCGACCGCCGGCGGCTCAGGCTTCCGAAATCGTGACGGTCATTTCCACCCGCTCCAGCGGATTGTCCCGACCGTCGCGCTTCATGCCGACGACCTTGTCCGCCACCTCCATGCCACTGACGACTTCGCCGAAGGCCGTATATTGCCAGTCCAGAAAATTGGCGTCGGCCACGCATATGAAAAATTGCGAGCCGGCGCTGTCCGGATCGCTCGACCTGGCCATGGAGAGCACCCCCCGCGTGTGAGGTTTGCTGTTGAACTCTGCCTTCACCTTATGGCCAGGCCCTCCCATGCCGTGCATGGACCGATCCGGTTTCTTGCTATTGGGATCGCCCCCCTGGATCATGAACCCGGGGATCACCCGGTGGAACGTCGTCCCGTCGTAAAACTTCTCCTGAGCCAACTTGGTAAAGTTCTTCACATGGCCCGGCGCCACATCGGGATAAAACTTCAACACGATCGCTCCCAGTGGCTCCCCCTTCGCCATGACGGTAATGGTCGCCCGCGTCTTCTCACTCGGCTCTATCATGGTTTCCCGCTCCTCCCTAAATGATCCCACGGCGATGTGCCCGCCGACCCCTGCGTCCCTATCAGCCCCTCGCTGATCCCGGCCCAACTCTCACCATCGTCGTCGCTCCGGAACATACCCGCGCTCGTGCCGGCATAGAGCACTCCGCCGCCTGGGGCCACCAAGGCCTGGACCGACAACTCCGTCAGGCCCTTGTTCACCGGCAGCCATTTCTGCCCCTGCGTGACGGACTTAAAAATCCCACGCCCAGTGGCCACGAACAGTCCCTTCTCATTCACAACGATGCCGCGGATCGAATCGTTCGGCAGCGAACGACTGATCGGCAGCCAGGTCTCCCCTCCGTCGGCGCTGCGAAACACTCCGCCGTCGAAGGTCCCCGCGTACAACGCCTGCTCGCGATCCAGAACCAACACGCGAATGAAATTCTCCACCAACCCCTCGTGATCCTTCAAACCCTTGGAGAGCCGTGTCCACTCCGATCCGTTGAATTTCAATCGGACCACGCCTTTTCCCGACGTGCCGGCATAAAGGGTCCGATCCGCGCCGAACACCAGCGTGTGGATGAGCAGGTCGTCGAGTCCCTTGGTTACGCGAGTCCATTGACCTTCGCCCTCGCCGAGACGGTAGACCCCGTCGCTCGTCCCGGCATAGAGGACACGCCGATCTGGCAGCAAAGCCTTGACCTCCAGCCGCTTCAGCCCGTCATTGACGGCCTGCCAGCTCTTCCCCCCGTTGACGCTCTTGAAGAGGCCGCCCCTGAGGGTGCCGACATAGACCGTTCCATCCTCGGCGACAGCCAAGGAGAGAATATATTGATCGCGCAATCCCTCATTGGCCGGCGCCCAGCTTTTCCCCCGATCCTGACTTCGAAAGACCCCTTGGCCGAACGACCCGGCATAAACCGCCTGATCCTTGCCCACGGCCAAGGCCTGGATGCTGGGAGCCGGGCTGGCCGGAACCTGCTCCAGCGGGGTCTCATGGCGCCCGGGAGAGCGCTGGGCGGCGCAGGGCTGGACCATCCCGAAAATCCAGGCGCACAGACCGAGCCATGCGGCAACTGTGAACCGGTCCATCATTTCACCCGTTGGCCTGCCGTGCCCGTCGGCAACACCGGAACAGGCCCCTCCGGTTCCTCTCCGGGCGGTGCCGACGGGAGCCGCTGCCCGAAGAGGCGGGTTCCGATGATCCCGATCTCATAC
>JBJTAZ010000276.1:0-2652 GCA_046091085.1 Nitrospiraceae bacterium | reverse complement strand
CTCCGTTCGACGACGTCCTTGGTCTTTTTCCGTTCAACCCGCCGCAGTTCTTTTTCTTTGCGCTTTTCCGCCTTGTCGCGCTCTCGCTGGCGTTTCGCCGCCGTGGCTTTTGGATTTGTCGACACAAGCCCTCCTTCTTTTTCCACCGTACAAAACAACGGCCTCACCGGTCAAGCGTCTCGGCACCAGGCTTTCCCTACCGAGCTGACGCGGGCAGGTCCATCGCACAGCGAGCCCCCACGGTCCGATCTTGAAAGTCCGGCTCGGCGGAAACCCGCGCGGTCGTCCGAATGCCCATCGGCACATCCGCCCAAGACCCGCCCCGGATCACCCGCTTCTCGCCGGTGGCCGGGCCGGGTGGATTGCGATCCGGACTTTTCTGATAATACTCCCGGTCGTACCAATCGGCCACCCATTCAGCCGCGTTGCCGGCCATATGAAAGAGACCATAGGGGCTCTTTCCCCCTTCTTTCGTTCCGTGGCGCACGCTCATCCCTTCAAGGCCACTGGTCACCGGCGCCAACGTGATGGCGTCGCTCACCCAGACCCCCCGATTGGAATTCGCGATGTCCCCGAACGGCTGCATCTGGCCCCAGGGAAAGCGGCGGCCATCCGTGCCCCTGGCCGCCTTTTCCCATTCGGCTTCGGTCGGCAGCAGCTTGCCGGCCCATTTGCAATAGGCCTCGGCATCCTGCCAGGTGAGACCGACCGCAGGACGGTTTCCGGCCGACGTCACGGCTTCATCATCCCAGGTCGGAGGAGGCCCATGCTTGGCAGCCTCGAGAAATTTTGCATAGAGACCGATCGTCACTTCGTATTGATCGATCGCATAGCTCTTCAGCCAGACCTTGTGTTCAGGCCGTTCGTTGCTCGCCGCGTCGCTGGCTCCCATCAGAAACTCCCCCTCGGGGATCACGATCATCGGCGCGCCATCCTTCCCTGTCGGCCCGCCGGTCTTACCGGCGCCGCTCTGCCCGTCCTTCGTCGGATCCGCTGCGCCCAGCGAGAGGACTCCGGCTAGAACGGTCGCGACCGTCACCCATGCCATACGCTGTCGACACATGCCGGCCTCCATGACAAGGCAAGAAAAAGGTAACGATTAGTAGCAGGAATGCGGGGGGCGGATCAAGATCGTCGCCTGAGCCAAGTGGACACCCTGGGTCGAGGGCTGGGATGAGGGAACAGGCCGGAAGAGCTATCAGGGACCACGGGAAATGCAAGTATCCAGGAGTTGGCGTCCCCAACGGGATTTGAACCCGTGTTGCCGGCTTGAAAGGCCGGCGTCCTAGGCCAGGCTAGACGATGGGGACGTGAGGCGCGACAGATATCAGAGACTTCCAGCCGGGGCATGCCCCGCTGAAGCCCATTTCTTGTAACAGATTTTCCGGGGCTAATCAACGGCTCAGACAAGACCCGCCATGGCGAGGCGTGTCGGAGGAATTCGATTGACTCTGCCGTCGTATTTCCGGCTTGAGTAGACGTGAGTGAAATCATTGGATGGCATTTCGTCTTATGGATTCCGTGACGAACACCACCCAGCCCTCTCAGGGACGGCCACCCATCGGTCCCATCGGCGTCATCGTCGCCTTAGTACTGCTCATTCCGACGGTCCTGTTCTACTCGATGGCGCCGGACGAGCCGCTCAGGGCCGGCGTGACGATCTTCGCCGATGGCCGGCAGCGGGTCTATCTGGCCGATCCGAGCCAGTACGAAAAGACCGGCTACCAGGACTATTGCATCCTCGAGCCAAGAGAGCAGCTCACCATCGCCCAGCCGCCGCAGCGGCCCGATGGATCCCTGCTTGCGCGCGTCGAGCGAACCGGCCCCGCCGAGATACCCTTCTGCCCGTCGCACGCGGACGTCTTCCTGCGGCCTCACCAAGTGCGGCAAAAGCCAAGCCCCTGGAGCGAACTCAACGACCGCCTCGGCCGCTTGTTCTCCCGCTAGCCGCGCGGCACTATCGTGTCAATCTGTCAGCGAACTGCTTGCGGAACTTAACGAGCTTGGGATTGACGACGTAGGCACAGTAGGGTTGAGCCGGGTTGCGGGCCGCATATTCCTGGTGATAGCCCTCAGCCTCGTAGAAGGGGCCGGCTTGCGTGACCTCGGTGACGATGGGCTTGTCGAACAGTTGCGCCTTCGTCAGGGTCGCGATGACCTCTTGTGCAGTCTGCTGTTGTGCCGGCGAGTGGTAGAAAATCGCCGACCGATATTGCGTCCCTGTGTCGTTGCCCTGACGATTGAGCGTCGTGGGGTCGTGGATGGCAAAAAAGATTTCCAGCAGCTCGCGATAGGTCACGACCTGGGGATCGAACGTGATCCGCACCGCCTCGGCATGGCCGGTCCTCCCCGTGCAGACCGCTTCGTAGGAGGGATTGGCCCCTGGCCCGCCGATGTAGCCGGACTCGACGGATTCGACTCCCTTCAGCTCGTCGAAGACGGCTTCCAAGCACCAGAAACACCCACCGGCCAACGTAGCCACCTCTGCGCCGACCCGAACGGTGTGATCCGTTGCCATCGCCCCCTCCTCTGCATCTGTACCCGACAGTCGCCGGAAACCTCGTTGGAACCATTTGGATGTATACCATAAAGACGCGGGCATCGTGCGCCGGCTTATAGCACCACCATGAAACTGATCGAACTCGCCAAACG
>JBJTAZ010000275.1:0-7560 GCA_046091085.1 Nitrospiraceae bacterium | reverse complement strand
CATCGCGGGAGAGTCTGACGATCCGCCGGTTCAAAATCAAGCCACTGGGCAAGGGCTACCGTTCGGGTGGCGGTTTCTGTTCATCCAGCGATGCATTTGTCAGCCAACTGACGGCATCTGCGTCAGGCCTGCCTCGCGTGGACGAAGCGCGGGCCGTATATCGCGGACTTTTCGTGTGGCATGGCAGTTGCTCATGAGATGCTCGTTCAGTTGGCGTCAAGTGGAGAAAGGAGGAAGCCGATAATGTCCATGAACGGGAGGAGCAGGCAGACGACCAAGATCGCGCCGACTTGCGGCAGGCCTGTCGGCCGGCAGGAAGGGGAGGCTCCGATGAAATGCCAACGCTGTCACGGGCTCATGGTCGTTGATCACTACATTGACATGGAAGATGACAGCGGGCACCTCTGGCTGAGGGCTTGGCGCTGCATCACCTGCGGGGAGGTGCTGGATCCACGGATTTATCGGCACCGGCTCATTCAGACCTCGCTGCGCAACCGGGTGGCCAGGGTGGCGTCGGACAAGAAAACCAAGAAAACCCGCGAAGTGGTCACGATCAGCGCCTGAGCCGTTCGCGCCGAATTTCACGGTGAAGCCGGCGGATTGGTCTGCCGGCTTCAAGGTTTGCCTCCTCGATGACTTCCGCCCTGGACAGGGCGTTTCGCTTGCCCTACAGTAGGCGACTGTGGGCGCCATGAATTCTCCACACGACATCCGGCCGGTCGAAATTGCCGTGAGTTACCGTTTTGCCCAGCAGCATGGGTGGGTGGTGACGGCGATCACCGGGTTCCTCTCCGCCTATTTCATGGAGGATGCCCGGTTTCGCTATAGCCGGCACGTGCAGGATCTGGAATCCGGCGTCCACCTCTGGCTTTGTGAGGTCGTCGGCGCCATGCCGGTGCCCCGGTTGGTCAAGCGGCTCCAGACCGATCTGCCGCCCAGCCAGATGCTCGTGCAGCCGTCTTCCGACGGCGCGCCGGCCCGCTATCTCCTGGATCTGCCCGATCCTGCCACAACCTGACCGGCGAGCCGGTCGCTACTTCATCACCTCGGCCTTGCAGTGCCAGCCCTCGCCCTTCACCCCGTTGACGGCGGCGGCGAGCTGGTCTGGCTTCATCGTGCCGTCCCCGGTCACAACGGCATGGCCCTTCATGCTCTTCAAGTCCACGGCTTTCACGCCCGAGACTTTCTTAAGGGAGGCCTGAATCGCATCCGGATACATCTCGCAGAACTTCCCGCCCAGCATGAGCGTGACCTTCTGATCCGCCGACCAGGCAGTGGTCGGCAGGGTGAGCAAGGCCATAAGCCCCGTGAGTACGAGCCCTTGTTTCGTCAGCATAGTGACCTCCTACACCTGGGTTTGAGTGCGACGCGCTGAGTGTAGCCGTGGAGACGATAGGGAGGCAACTGGGCGTCGGGAAAGAAAAAACCACTCAGGGGAGCAAGCCGGGTCGGGTCGGTTCAAGTCATGAGTACAAACCACCGACTAAGGTTCCAGCCTTGCATGTGTTGAGTGTTGAGGGGGAGGGGGAGATGAAATCCAATCTGGCGACCAAGGGGTTCAGTATACAAGAACTGATGGATGCGAGTCCGGCGATCATTTCGCTCATCGATACGGACACGTGGGAAGTCCGGTATCAGAACCAGAGCGGGCAGGCCTTGCTCGGGAACATCGACGGCAAGATCTGCTACGCGAACATTCCCAAGCAGCCGACGAACTGCGGCTTTTGCCGGGCCATGGAAGCGTTGCAAACCGGTAAGACCACGTCGGCCGAAGTGCCCATGCCCGGCGGACAGTGGTTGCTGGTGCAATGGGCGCCGATCCGCTCCAAGGATAATACCCTCTCGGTGGTGGAAACCATCACGGATGTGACCGAAACGAAAAAGCGCGAAGAAGAGTATCGCGGACTCAAGGAACGGTTCGAGCACCTGGCGTCCATTGATCCGATGACGGGCCTGTTGAACCGTCGGGGCTGGACGGAGAAGGCCGATCGGGTTCGCCGCCGGGCGATCTATGACAAAGCCTCGGTGGGCGTGTTGATCGTGGACGTGGACCATTTCAAGCGCGTTAACGATACCTGGGGCCATGCCGCCGGCGACCAAGTGCTGAAAGACGTGAGCGCGCTGCTGCTCGAGAAGTTCCGCCCCTGCGATGTGATCGGGCGGTGGGGCGGCGAAGAATTCATCGTGCTCCTGCCGCCGCCGGTGCAGGATCTGCGTGCGGCGGCGGAACGGGTCCGGCAGGGGATGGAGTCCAGGGCGATCCGGCTTCCGGGTCTTGCGGACGGTGTGTCGGTCACGATCAGCCTGGGCGGCACGACCTCCGAGCCCTCCGGGGGAGAGAGCCAGGATCTGGACTCGCTCATCCGGGTTGCCGATCACATGCTCTATTCCGCCAAAGCGAGCGGCCGCAACCAAGTCTGCCTGATATAACCCATCGTCGGACCTCCTTTCTTACCGACGCCGATGCAGGGCCATCGCGCGCCCCGCTGTCCGGACCGTCTCACCGGCTCAACCGCCTGTGCGGCTTCTTTCCGTTCATGCCCTCCAGGAAGTGCGGTGTTTGGTAAGGTCTGCCCGCAGGCTTGACGGTGGCGAGCATGGCCGATAGCATGCAGCGCAGGAGAGCCGGGCAAGCATGGACGAACCGTCGTTGTTGCAACAAACCGAGCGGGTCTTGGAGTGGGACCGGCTGCTTGAGCTGTTGGCCAAAGAGGCCCGCTCCGCCGTGGGGGCCGAGCGCTGCCGCACTCTCGGGTTGGAAACCGATCTCGAAGCGGCCAGGATGAGGCTTCGGGAAACGGAAGAGATGGCGGCGTTGCGGGAGAGCGAGACGCCGTTCCCGACTCTGTCCTTTCCGGATTTACGGGAGGTGCTTGGCCGGGCGGAAAAAGGCGCGGCTCTGGAGGCCCATGAGTTCCGAGACCTGTCCATCGCCCTGGGGCTGAGCTTTGACGTGCTCCGGTATCTGGGGTCTCGTCGGGAGCTGGCTTCCGCACTCTGGGCTGTGGCGTCAGGGCTGGAAGGGCTCGAGGCCTTGCGGCACATCCAGGCAGCGATCGTCCGGTGTGTAGATCGGGACGGCAATATCCGCGAATCGGCGACCCATGAATTGCGCCGATTGACCCGCCAAGGCCAGGACTTCAAAAATCAGATGCGGCAGCGGGTGGAGGTGATCCTGGCCTCCACCCGCTATGCCGAGGTGCTGCAGGAACGATACTTCGCGCAACGGCAGGGGCGCTATGTCGTGCCGGTCAAGGCCGAGATGCGGTCGAAGATACCCGGCATCGTTCACGACGTGTCGGGCAGCGGGGCCCCGGTGTTTCTGGAACCCCGTGAGCTGGTGGAGCTGAACAACTCCATCAAGGTGGCTGAACTGGAAGTCGAGCGCGAGGTCAGGCGCATCCTCCAGGAATTGTCCGTCGAGGTGGCGGCTCACGTGCCGGCGTTGTTATGCGGCCTGGATGTGTTGGCGACGCTGGACTGTATTTCGGCCAAGGCGGCGTTCAGCCACCTGATTCATGCCCATCCGACGGTGATCAACGACTGCGGCCGCGTCCGGCTCCGCCAGGCGCGCCATCCCTTGCTGGCGTTGGCCCGCGAGCACGTGGTGGCCAACGACATTCTGTTGGATGAGACGGTGCGGGTGCTGGTCATTTCCGGGCCCAATACCGGCGGCAAAACCGTCACGTTGAAGATTGTCGGACTCTTTGCCCTGATGGTGCGGGCCGGCTTGCCGCTGCCCTGCGCCGCCGACTCCGACATGGCGCTGTTTCCGGAGGTCTATGCCGATATCGGCGACGCCCAGGACCTGACCAAGGACCTCTCCAGTTTCTCCGCCCACATGACGCAAATGATTCGCCTGCTGGCCCAGGCCTCCGCCACGAGAAGCGGCCCGGCTGGACAGGTGATGGCCATGCAGGCCCTTGTGTTGCTGGACGAGCCGGCCACGTCCACCGATCCGGCCGAGGGCGCCGCCTTGGCGGAAGCGCTCCTGTTGCACTTGGCCGGGTTGGGGATGAAAGTGGTTGCGACGACCCACTATAACCAGCTCAAAGCCCTGGCCCAGACGGCTCAAGGTTTCGTCAACGCCAGCGTCGAGTTCGACGTGAGCCGCCTGGCGCCCACGTACCGGCTGATCATGAACCTGCCGGGCGGATCGTCCGCGATCGATATTGCCGGCCGCCTCGGCATGGACGAGGCGATTTTGGACCAGGCATTGCGCCTGTTGCGCCGCGAGGATCGGGTGTTGGAACAGATGCTCGGCGACCTCCAGGAGAAGCAGCGGCGGCTGTCCGAGGACTTGGCCAGGGCCGCGCAGCTCAAGGCGGACGCGGAGCGGGCGGCGCAGGAGGCCTCGGAGATCGCGGAGCGGCTGCGCGCCTCCGAGCAGGACGAGCGCAAGAGCGTGAAGAAAAAGCTCACGCAGGATCTGTTGCAGGCTAGGGCCCAGGTGCAGGGGGTCATCGAGGGGTTGAAGCAGGAAGAGAAGACGCTGGTCAAAGCCAAGGAGGCCAAGCAGAAACTGGCCGGCATCGGCGCGCAAGCCCATGCACAGGTGGGCGCGGGGTCCGAGACCGTGCCGCTCGATCGGCTCACGGTGGGGGACCGGGTCGAGGTCGTCGGTTTGGGTGCCGTCGGAACGTTGCTGGAAGAGACAAAGGGGAAAAAACGGGTACGGGTCCGTATGGGCGATCGGGAGGCATCGGTGGAGGTGGCCGGTCTCGCCGGCCTTCCTCGCGCGGACGGGGAGGCGCCGTCCCCGTCGAGGGGCCGAACCACGCAACGTCCCTTGCCTCAGTTCATTGCCGCCGCAACGGACATGGCTTCGGTGGTGGATGTGCGCGGCCAGGCTGCGGATGAGGCGCTGGATCTGGCCGTTGCGGCGTTGGATCGGGCGGCCTTGGCCGGCGAGCCCTTTCTCCGCATCATCCACGGGCATGGGACCGGCCGGTTGAAGGCGGTGCTGCGCGACTACTTGAAGGCCTCGCCCTACGTGGCAACGTTCAGGGCCGGGGAGCGTGCGGAAGGGGGCGATGGCGTGACGGTCGTGACATTGAAATAGTCGTCACCCGCGACGGACCAGTTCGACGCCGGCGAGGGTGGCCGCTCCGCCGAGGATCATGTTGGCGGTGACCGGCTCATCGAGAAACAGCGCGGCCATGAGGATGCCGAACACCGGCACGAGATTGTGAAAAGCTCCCACCGTGGTCGGGGTCAGAAACTGCAGCGAAAGATTGCGCAGGAAAAAGACGGCGGCCGTGGCGATCCCGATATATGCGATGAGAGGCCCGTTGGAGAGAGTCACGTGGAGGCGGGAGGGGATGGACCAAAACATGGCTCCCAGCATGAGAAAGAACAGGCTTGTCCCGAACATCACCGTGGTGGACGCGGCGGCGCCATAGCGCTTGACCACGCCGGTGCTGAGCACGACGCAGGAGGCCGCGGACAGGGTGAACAGCAGGACGAGCAGGTCTCCGAACCCCACGGCTTCATCGTGCAGTCCTTCGGGAATCGCATACAGGCAGCCGCTGAGCGAGAGCGCGATTCCGGCGAGCTTGGTGGCGCTGCCCCGGTCCTTTCGCAGCAACAGGCTCATCAAGGCGGTGAAGGTCGGGTGCAGGCTGTAGATCAGGCTGTAGTGACTGACATTGGTATAGGCCAATGCCCATCCGGCGAACCCGTAGGCAACCCCCACGCCTAAAATCCCCAGCAGGGTCAGGCGGAGCGCATCGCTCGCGCTGATCCGCAGCAGCTCCTGCCAGGGCCCGGTCAGAGTGATCACGGTCAGGCAGGAGAAGGCGATGAGGACCCGGAGACAGACCAGATCGAAGGGGGCGATGTCGTTCTGCCGCAGGATGCTCTTCATGACGGGCGTGACGGTACTGAGCATCAGGACCGCCCCGGTGACGTACAGGAGCGGGTTGCTTCCCCGACTCTCGTCTGTTGATACGGTCATCGTTCCGCCGTTCCCCATGTTGCAGATCAGCACACTGCGACGCTGATGGCTGCGTGGTCTTCGATATAGCGCATGAGCTGTTGCCGGTGCTCGTCGGAGATCTCCGCAATGCATCCCCCCACTCGGGGCATGGCGGCGTGGGTCACGAGGAGGGCGCAGCTGATCCGGTGGCGGTCGGTGAGATCGAAGGCCAGCTCGATCCGGTCTCCAGACGCCGTCGGCACGTCAGTGGTCAGTCCGATCCCCGCCGACGTCAGTTCGGTCACGGCGCAGGGAGCGCTGGCAGATCCCTTGCGGATGGTCCCCTTGCGAACGATGCTGACGCGGAAGAGTTCCCGTTGTTTTCCCATAACGGAAGCCCCTTGATCTCTGCCTGGTTCTGCGATTGGCTCATTGGCCTTATCGGACGGAGGAGGCTGAGGCTTGAGAGGTCTATGTGGACCAGAGGGCAGCCACTATGAAGGGGATGGCCGGCCGGTTGCGCGCGGCTCTCGGGCCTACACGGATGTCGGGAATCGGATGTGGAACGAGGTGCCGCGGCCCGCTTCACTGGCGACATCGATGCGCCCGCCGTATCGTTACACGATCGTCTGCACGATGTAGAGCCCGAGGCCTGTGCCCTTCCGCCGGTCTTTCGTCGTGAAGAAGGGGGCGAAGACCTTGGCCAGATCCTGTGGTGCAATGCCGGGGCCCGTGTCGTGGATGGAGACAACGAGCGCGCTCGGCTCCGCGGCGATGGACAGGGTCAGGCGACCGCGGGCGTTCATGGCCTGGACAGCGTTGACGATCAGGTTCACGAAGACTTGATGCAGTTCGTCGGGATTGGCCAGGATCGCCGCCGCCGGCGCATAGTCGCGGACCACCGTGACTTCGTCCAGGATGGTGGAGAATTTCGCCATCTTGACCGCCTCGTCCAGCACCTCCGCGAGCTGCACGCGCGCCGCTTCGCCTCTGGTTCCGGTGCGGGCGTACATGTTCAGGTTCGTAGTCATGCCCGACAGGTGCCGGACGGACTTGACGATCTCCTGCACGTATTCGCGGATAAGAGCCGGGTCGTTCGTGTCCTGGATCAGTTGGGCGAAACCGAGGACGCAGTGCAGCGGATTGTTGAATTCATGGGCGATGCCGGCGGCGAACGTGCCCAGCGTGGAGAGTTTTTCCGCGTGCACGAGATGCTCGTACAGCTCATGCTCTTCTTGGATCAGGCTCCAGAGCAGCCGGGCGGCGGTGCCGCCCAGGCTTTCCGCCCGGGGGGACTTGTGCGTCGCCACGAGCGAAGCCATGGCCGGATCGCCGGTCACATCCACGATCAGGTGGGTGCCGTTGCCGGCCACAAGGGCGGCGGGATCGGTCGTCGCGAGGATGTTGAGCCGGCGGGCCAGGTGGAGACCCGGGGCATCCGGATTGACGTCCGCCACGCCGGTGATCTCGATGCCGTTGCAGCGGGTGAACAGCTCGATCAGCGCCGTGCCGCCTCGCCCGGCGCCCACGATGGCGACGCGGATGGATTGGTCGGACGCCACCTGCGCTCCCTCCCGGCGGAGCCGCCCGGCCCGGTAGGGAGACGGGCGGGCGAGCCGCGGGATATGGCCGCGGGGAGCCTG
>JBJTAZ010000274.1:0-5193 GCA_046091085.1 Nitrospiraceae bacterium | reverse complement strand
GCCTTGTTCTTCGCCAGCACCGTCACCTGGAACTTCGCGGTGATCTCGGTGGAGCCGAACCGGCTCTTCGCATGGACGGAAAGCTCCTGGACCTGACCGGTAATCATCACGTCCGCGCCGCCCTGTGAGACCGAAGGCGATCCCGGGCGGTCCGGTTGGGCCACCACATTGATGGTGACCTGCCGGCCGGTCTTCGCCAGGTACTCGCCGACCAGACGGGCCACCGATGCGCCGGGCAGGCTGCCGGGCACGTCGAAATAGGTCACCCCGCCCCAGATGTGGGTCCGCAGACCGGTTTTCCCCTTCTCCGGCCGCAGATCTTCGAAGGCTTCGACCAGCACCAGCTCCGGACTATCTTTCGGCGCCGGCCCTTCGGCCCGCGGCCCCGGCTGCAAATCCAGCCAGACTGTCTCGCCCTTGCCGGCGCAACCGGGCACCGCCGCCAGGCCGATCACTCCCCACAGCCACAGACTCATTCCCCACACAGAACGCCGCATCGGTTTCTCCTTCCATGATATCGGCCCATGGGCACGCCGCCTTACGCCAGGCCGGGCCTCGGCCCTTCGACCTCGATCGTCTCCCCGCCCCGCCACCATTGGAAGCGCGTATGACATTGAGAGAGCGAGGCCAGCACCAGCACCACGATGATCAGCAGGAACAAGGTCCACCTCGTGCGCGCCGGCAATCCAGCCCCTTCGGCCACGGGCACCTCACGGCCGCAAAAGCGGCAGAGGACCGCGGAAGGCTGGATCGGCTCCGCGCAAAAGGGACAGGGCCGCCGCCGCGCCGGCAGCAGAAACAACAACAGCCCGGCCAGCGGCGTGAAGACGAGCGCCAGCAGGAACCAGCGGAACCCGGACCGGCCGAATTCTTGCGCCGCCAAGATCCCGACGGCCAGGGCCAACAACAGCCACAAGCCCGCGCCCAGTTCGAATGACATGCAGGGAGTGTAGCCGATGGCCGTGGATGAGTCCACCAAGGCCGGACGGCGCCGACTAGGGGCTGATCACCGGCAGCAGGCTCCGCCAGACGTCCCGGCCGACGGCAGGCAGCAGCCCGTCACGAACCGCCGGATCGTCCAGCGCGACATAGCGCGCCAGCTTGAAGAACCGCCGGCCCGTCAGGACGGCGGCCACTTCCGGCTTGCGATCGTGGGTCAGCGGCAAGGTATAGCCTTCGCCCTGTTTCCATTCCCAGGGCGTCGGGGCCAGGCTGAGTTGCAGCGCTTTCCCGGCCACCTCATGATACCGGTTGATGAGATGACGCTTGTACTGCGCCAGATGGGGGCCTTCGAGGATCAGCGCGAACACGAGGCCGTGCCCCCACCAGAAGAGGGACCGGAACGTGAACGTCTCCTCCCCGGCAAAGTGTTTGGGAAAATCCAGGTACTGGTAGGGGAACGATTCGAGGTGCTCGCCCTTCACCAACTGGAACTTGGCCGGATCGAACGTCTGCGGCGCCAGCAACTCGCCCCCGGCCAGCTCGGCCTTGAGCCCGGCATGCACCGCCTCCAAGGTGGCCTTCACCTTGGCCATGATGCGGGCCTTGGCCGGGAAAAATTGCCGGTCGGCCACGAGGCTAAGTTCGTCGGACGTGAACAGACAGGGATCGGACATGAGGAATGCCGGTTATTCGCGCTGATGGGTTTCGAAGACGGCGACGTCCAGGTCGTAGAGCCTGCGGCAGTCGGCGCACCGGACCCGCACCCAGTCCTGCACGACATCCATCTCGCCGATGCCCAGGGCCGTCGGATGGTCGGCCTGGCAGCGGCCCAATTGCGCCAACGCCTCATCCACGCTTCCGTCTCCTTCGATCGCATTGGCCGACAACCGGGTGGTGACCGTGCGAACCGTGGCCCGATGGAGCATCCGGCAGGCGCTGCAGCTCAGAATCACTTTTTCCGGCGGGTCGAGCCGTTTGACGCTCAAGCAGAGGCGATGGGAGGCGAAGCACTGCTGGATGAAGGCGCCGCTTTTGTAGAGAGGAGACATCCTAGGCTCCGCGGCTTATGCGCCGGGACATGGCAGGCCGCCGTCAGCCCGTCCGCGACGTATCAGGAGGCGATCCGGACCAGGGCCAGCAGAGACAGCACGCCGGCGCCGTAGGGAAGGAGGCACGAATACAGGAGCCGTGCGAGAGACGCCGTCGCCCCGTGGTTCGATTGGCTGGCCTTCTGCTCCTTGTACACGAATTCGTAGGCCAAAATGGCGACGGTCAGCGTCAGGGCCAGGGCCCGACTCGTGCGCGGCCAGGTGTACGCGCCGCTCAGGAGAAAATCCGTGGTGAAGAACCCGCTGACAAACAAGATGAGCGGCGCGACGACGAAGCGGACCGCCGCAGCAAACCACGCCTGCCAGGGCATCGCCTCCAGCGTGGTCGCCACGGGAGCGTGAGACCCGTCGCCGGCTTCCGTGTTCATGCCCCCACCGCGCGCCTGGCCGGCCCTCTTGCGGATGGGACCGTCCCGGATGCGGGGGCTTTGGCCTCGCGGCAGGCTTTGCAAATGCGTGGGCGCTGTTTGAGGAAGGAGACTTTGCCGCTGGCCAGACAGCTGTAGTGCACGAACTGATCGCAGACCGTGCAGCGCGACCAGCCGCCGCGAAGAAACGTCATGTCGCGGTAGAGGCCCTTGCGACAGACCGCGCAATTTCTGGGCTCGATCCCCAGCAACATCGGCTCCCACTCGCCACCGGCTTTGCGAATACTCATGGGACGGAAGTATAGCGAACGACGGACGTGAAAAACAAGCGGACGGGCCGCCATCGTTTCGTCTTAATTACTCCCCAGCCTGAATTCCAAGAAAAACTTCCCCATTCGTAAAGGTGGTGTATAGTTCCATCATATCCCTAGGACATCCTTCATGAATCTATCGTTACCCACCGGGTTAGTTCCTCACTATAAGAGCGCATCCCAAATCGCCAGAGTCGCCACTGAGGAATGGGGCCTTCAAAATCTATTCTGCGCAGCTTGTGAGTCGGACCGTGTTGCCCAGGCTCCACCCAACACTAAAGCCATCGACTTTCGATGCCCCCTATGTTCTCAGACTTATCAGTTAAAAAGTCGCCGCAACTGGAGCCAGGAAAAGGTAGTTGATGCGGCCTATTCTGCCATGATGGATGCCATTCGAACAGGAAAGACTCCCAACTTTCTTATTCTTCAATACACACCGACTTGGACCGTCCACAATCTACTGCTGATCCCCCACTTTTTAGTTTCCGAGTCAGCCATCGAGAAACGCAAACCCTTGGGGCCATCGGCACGTCGAGCAGGCTGGGTCGGGTGCAATATCCTTCTTCACTCAATCCCACCCGAAGGGAAAATTTGTGTGGTGGATCACGGAATATCTCTCCCGCCTGACGACGTGAGAAGGCGCTTCAACCACATACAACCCTTGTCCCAAATCTCGCCCAAGCTAAGAGGTTGGGCCGTTGATGTATTACGGATGGTCCGGACACTGCATACGCCGACCTTTTCCCTTTCGGACGCCTATCAATTCGAAAATGACCTGCGCTGCCTCTATCCATCGAATAAACATATTCGGGCAAAAATTCGGCAGCAATTGCAAGTTCTGCGTGATGCGGGAATTCTCCAATTCCACGGTCAAGGCCGCTACTCCTTTCGACCCACCTTGAGCAACGCTCACTAGCCACCCCGCGGTTTGACACCCTGCGAAACCATTTGCTACTCTCTCGCCGCGCCACAGCCCAACGCAAGACAGCAGTCAGCATTCAGCCATCAGCCCGGAGCCCTTTCCCCCATGGACATTCGACAGTACCTGGAACAGAAACGCGAGGCGGTGGACCGTTGTCTCGAGTCGGTCATCCCCGACGACAAGACGCCCCCGACCACGCTCCATGAGAGCATCCGCTACAGCCTCTTTGCCGGGGGCAAGCGGGTCAGGCCGATTCTGACGATCGCGGCCGCCGAAGCGGTCGGCGGCCCCTCCGCCGCTTCGGCCAAAGCCGTCTTGCCTGTCGCGTCTTCGCTTGAGCTGATCCATACCTATTCGTTGATCCACGACGACCTGCCCGCCATGGACAACGACGATTACCGGCGCGGCAAACTCACCAACCACAAGGTCTATGGCGAGGCCATGGCGATCCTGGCCGGCGATGCGCTGCTGACGCTCGCCTTCGAGCTCTGCAGCCGCCAGGACCTGCTGGACGGCTTGGCCCCGGCCCGCCAGGTGCGGCTCATCTACGAACTGGCCGTCGGCTCCGGCAACTTGGGCATGGTCGGCGGGCAGGTGCTGGACATTCAGGCCGAGAACCAGGACATCGATCTCGTCACGCTGCAGAACATCCACAAGCACAAGACCGGCATGCTCATTCGCGCCGCGGTTCGGATGGGCGCGATCGTCGCCGATGCCAGCGGCGAGCACTTGGACCGGCTTACCGGCTATGCGGAAGACATCGGTCTGGCCTTCCAGATCGCGGACGACGTGCTGAACGTGACCGGCACGCGCGAAGAACTCGGCAAGAACGCCAACACCGATGCCCAGCGGGGCAAGAAGACCTACCCGACGTTCTACGGGGTGGACGGAGCCAAGGCCCTGGCGGATCAGGTGCGGAGCCGCGCCATCGCGCACCTCGACGGGTTCGGTCCATCGGCGGACCCCCTGCGTGAACTGGCCCGGTACATCACGGCGCGATAGAACTGACCCCGTGAGGCGTTAGGCGTGAATCGTCAGGCGAGAAGCCAAGAAGCCGCGCGTTTCTCCTCACCACTCACGCCTCACCCCTTACGCCTTACGCCATGAAAGCTTTAGTGACCGGCGCCACGGGTTTTGTCGGCGCGGCGGTCGCCCGCGCGGTCGCGGCCTCCGGCACGGGCATACGGGTGCTGGTCCGGCCCGAGAGCGACCTGCGCAACCTCGACGGGCTCGCGGTGGAACGGGTTCCTGGAGACCTGCGGGACCCGGCTTCCCTCCGCCGCGCCCTGACCGGGTGCCAGCAGCTCTACCACGTCGCCGCCCACTCTGCCCTCTGGGCGCCGGACCCCCGCGTCTACTACGAGATCAACCTCACCGGCACCCGCACCCTCCTGGAAGCGGCGCGCGCAGCCGGCACGGCGCGCATCGTGTACACCAGCACAATCGGCGCGATCGGCTTGCCGGAGGGCGGCGGGCTGGGCACGGAAGAGACGCCCGTGTCGCTCGCCCAGATGGCCGGAGACTACAAGCGCTCCAAGTAC
>JBJTAZ010000273.1:0-2802 GCA_046091085.1 Nitrospiraceae bacterium | reverse complement strand
GTTCTTTTGTTTTTTTTATACGGCTGTGGTGCTGAATCCGGTGGATATGGCGGACAATATGAAAAAGTATGGTGGGTTTATCCCTGGTATCAGGCCGGGGCAACGCACCTCAGACTATATTTACAACGTACTAACCAGGATTACAACGGCGGGATCGGTGTATCTCGCTGCGGTCTGCGTCGTTCCTGAGTTTTTGATTTACAAGATGAACGTGCCATTTTACTTCGGCGGTACGTCGTTGCTGATCGTGATCGGCGTTGGTCTAGACACGGCACAACAGATCGAGTCGCCTATGGTGATGCGAAACTATGAGGGTTTCCTGGCCAAGGGGAAGCTACGAGGGCGGAGTGGGTAGGGCGCACTGAAGCGAATTGTGTTTCTCGGCGCACCGGGAGTCGGCAAGGGAACCCAAGCGGAGCGTCTTGCGACTCGGTATCGTGTGCCCAAGATCTCGACCGGCGACATCCTTCGCGAAGCGGTCAGGAACCGGACGTCGTTGGGCCTTGAAGCCAAGGCCTGCATGGAGCAAGGCAAGCTCGTCCCCGACTCCGTGGTGATTGGCATTGTGAAGGCGAAGTTGGCGGAGCCCGATTGTGCGGACGGGTTTTTGCTGGACGGATTTCCCAGGACGGTCGGACAAGCTGAGGAGCTGGTAGCGATTCTTGGTGCCAGCGGGAAATCGCTTGATCGGGTGCTCAATGTGGTGGTGCCGCGGGCCGATGTGGTGCGGCGGTTGAGCGGGCGCCGCAGTTGTCCGAAGTGCCAGTCGGTCTATCATATTGATTTTGCGCCGCCTAAGCAGGATGGGCTCTGCGATCAATGCGGGAGCGCGCTCGTTCAGCGGAGCGATGACCGGAAGGAAGCCGTTGAGACCCGGCTGACGGTCTATGAGGAGCAGACTGCGCCGTTGATCGCGTACTACCAGCAGCGGCACCTTCTCTCGGACTTAGACGGGACGGGGCAGATCGAGGATGTACAGCGTCGTTTGCTAAAGGAGTTGGCGGCACAGGGCCTGGCGTGATTATTCTTAAAACGCCAGATGAGATCGCCATTATGGCCAGAGCTTCAAAGGTTGTGGCTGAGACGCTGCAGGTTTTGAAGCGGGAGGTTCGCCCAGGCGTTACCACCGAAGATTTGGACCGTATCGCGGAAGAACATATTCGTTCCCGGGGTGGAATTCCGGCCTTCAAGGGTTATCGGAGCTACCCGAAGACGCTCTGTGCGTCGGTCAATGATCAGGTGGTGCATGGTATTCCCTCGGCGCGGAGGATGTTGAAGGAAGGGGATATTATCGGACTGGATTTGGGTGCCATCGTGGATGGGTTTTACGGGGATGCCGCCATGACGGTGCCAGTCGGGTTAATTTCGCCGAAAGTGGCTGAGCTGTTGCGTGTGACAGAGGAAGCGCTCTATCAGGGCATTGAGCAGGCGCGTGTGGGAAACAGACTGTCCGATATTTCCCATGCCGTCCAGCGGCACGCAGAGGCAGCAGGTTTTTCCGTCGTGACCGACTTTGTGGGACACGGCATCGGGCGTCAGTTGCATGAAGAGCCCCAAGTCCCAAACTACGGGAAGCCGGGGCAGGGGCCTCGGTTGCAAGTCGGGATGGTTTTGGCGATCGAGCCGATGGTGAATATGGGGCAGAGCGGAGTGCGAATTCTGGATGATCAGTGGACGGCAGTCACGAAGGACGGCAGCCTCTCCGCCCATTTCGAACACACTATTGCGATCCAGGCCGAGGGGTCGGCGCGGATTTTAACGAAGCTCTAATTCTGATGCCCAAAGAGGATGTCATCGAGGTGCAGGGGACCGTGGCGGAGACACTTCCGAACGCCATGTTCAGGGTGAAATTGGATAACGATCACGTAATCCTCGCCCATATTTCCGGCAAGATGCGCATGCATTTCATTCGGATTCTGCCTGGCGACAAGGTGACTGTGGAGATGTCTCCATATGACCTGACGCGCGGACGCATCACTTATCGATTTAAGTAATTCGCGGGGAAGACTCATGAAAGTCAAATCGTCCGTTAAGCCCATTTGTTCCAAGTGTAAAGTTATTCGCCGGCGTGGCGTGGTGCGGGTGCTCTGCGAGAATCCACGACACACGCAGCGGCAGGGGTAGGGGCGCGGGCCGGCCGGGCCGCTTCCGTGCTCGCGTATCGCGCACGATCACCATGTGCTCGCTGGCCGCGCGCAGGCATATTCGGCTCAGACGGCCCGCTGAGGGACGATGAGGGAAAAGGAGAGAGGGTATGGCACGCATAGCCGGAGTGGATTTGCCGAGGGAAAAACGGGTAGACATCGGACTGACCTACGTGTTCGGTATTGGACGCGCAATGGCGGCCCAGATCGCCAAGAAGGCCGGGGTCAATGGTGTAACCCGCGTGAAGGATTTGAGCGAAGATGAGATCGTCAAGCTTCGTGAGATCATTGAGCGCGACCATAAGGTAGAAGGAGACCTTCGAAAAGAGGTCTCGATGAACATTAAGCGATTGGTCGATACGGGAACCTATCGAGGTCTTCGACATCGGAAAAGCCTTCCGGTTCGAGGGCAGCGGACCAAAACCAATGCGCGCACCAGGAAGGGCCGACGGGCATCGATGGGGAAAGCCCGCAAACCATCCGGAGCCTCCAGCGGAGCGTAGCGGATCCAAAATGGGAACTGAGAGGATACCAGTATGAGCGTTAAGAAGGGCAAGAAGAAGGAACGGAAGGTGGTGCAAAGCGGAATAGCCCACATCCAGGCGTCCTTCAACAACACAATTGTGACGATCACCGACATGAGCGGGAATTCAGTGGT
>JBJTAZ010000272.1:0-8765 GCA_046091085.1 Nitrospiraceae bacterium | reverse complement strand
GGAGAACAACGATGAACCATCCGATCTCGCGCATCACACCCCTCTTCGATAACCGCAGACGGCGATACACTTCACTACGGAGGCGGACAGAGTGAACCACAATTCGCAGCGCCTGCTGGTCCAGTTCGTAGACAATCCGGTAGTCACCTACTCGAAGCCGGTAGAGCCGTTCAGCTCCCTGCAATTTGGCGGCCTGGTGGGGAAAAGGGTCGTCGTGAAGTTGTTCGATACGGCTGAGCACCCTGGCGATGAGAGGCTTAGGGAGGGCGTCGAGATCCTTCTCGACGGACGGCTTGAACTGGAGGCTATAAGAGGCCACGCTTTCGTAGCCGCTTCTTCATGTCGTCCAGGCTGATCGAAGGTTCGTGCCGCCGTTCGGCAACCACAGCCAAATCGTGGAGGTCTTCCATCAGGCGATCGTATCGTCTGCGGGAGAGCACCACGTGGCCGTTGCCAGCCTTCTTGCCGGTCCCTCGTCGTTCTTTCACGATAGCCATCGGGCATCTCCTGTACGGGAGTTTGTTATAGCCTACGGCAAAGGGTTTGTCGAGGTCGACTCCATGTCCGAATGGGGCCGGTCCCCGTGCTTCATTGAAAAGTTTCGCCCTACGCTAGCGCTCGGCGCTGCCTCGCCGGCCCTCCGCCCGAAGCGTCGCCAGGTAGGCCAGGAGGTCGGCGAGTTCCTGCTTCATGAGGAATTTCTTGGGAAACATCGCCGTCCCCGGATGTCCGAACTTGATCGAACGGAGTCGGTCCTGCTCCGTCTCCGCCTTCAATCGGGCCTGGTCGCGCAAATCCGCGGGCGGCGGAGTGAGCCGCGCCACCTCCTCGGCGAGCTGGGGCGACACCTTGGGCCGGCGCGAAAGCACCCCGTCGTACCCGTGACAATTGAAGCAGCCCCCGATGCCGTTGAACAACGCCCGGCCCCGGTTCGCGTCCCCCGGCTGGATGGCCGCCTCAGGCGCCAAGCGGTGGAGGCGCGAGCGTTGGAGCAGGCGATGGACCGCCTGGTCAGAACGTTCGGGGAGACGCATCGTTTCACGGCTGCCGATCTCCGTGACGGTCACCGAATCTGGCTCGGTACCATTTATGAATGGGCCGGGCACTATCGTCGCGTGAACGTCAGTAAAGACGGCTTTCCCTTCGCGTCCGCCGCGCAGGTGCCGGCCTTGATGAATCAGTTTGAGCAGGATGTCCTGTGGCGCTCTACGCCCTGCACCTTTGCAAGTCGCGGGGAGATCGTCCATGCTCTGGCGGAAACGCATGTTGAGCTGGTGCTGATCCATCCGTTTCGGGATGGAAATGGACGCCTTGCCCGAGTGTTGTCTACCCTGATGGCGCTCCAGGCGGGACTACCGCTTCTGGATTTCAGCCTGATTGCGGGGAACAGCAAGAGCGCGTACATTGCCGCGATTCAAGCAGGTCTCGATAAGCGCTATGCGCCGATGGAGCGGCTGTTTGAACAGATTATCGAGGAGAGCGGCCGGTCTTCTTGATGGCCTGCGTCTTCCGTGGTTTGGTGAGGAGACGCGCAATGGATTCAACCGATGTGCCGGTCTCGATCGCCGTGGAACTGGCGACGTTGGCGATGAGGGCTTTCCGGTATTGAGCCGGGGCCTTCAAGTGAGGATTCGTTTCAATGAGAGGCTTTTTGTTCATTGCGTGTGGCTCTCCGATGCGGAAATTATACGCCATGACGTGGCTTGAGACCATCACAAAATGAGTCCATCCGCCATCGTTCAAAAGCTCTGGAACTACTGCAACGTCCTGCGCGACGACGGGATGAGCTACGGCGACTACGTCGAGCAGTTGACGTATTTGTTGTTTCTCAAGATGGCTGATGAGCGGACGAAGCCACCGTACAATCAGTCGAGCCCGATTCCCGACAAGTTCAGTTGGCAAAGCCTGCTCAAGAAAGATGGCGATGAGCTGTTCGACCACTACCGCCACAGCTTAGAGAAGCTCGGCAACGAGAAAGGCCTCCTCGGCCTGATCTTCAACAAGTCACAGAACAAGTTCCAAGACCCGGCCAAACTGCGCCGCCTGATCGTGGACCTGATTGACAAGGAAGACTGGTCGGCGATGAGCGCCGATGTGAAGGGCGACGCCTACGAGGGGCTGCTCCAAAAGAACGCCGAAGACGTGAAAGGTGGAGCCGGTCAATACTTCACCCCGCGCCCACTCATCCAAGCGATGGTGGACTGCGTCGCGCCAAAGCCAGGCGACACGATCTGCGACCCAGCCTGCGGCACCGGGGGCTTCTTGCTTGCCGCGCACGATTATGTGGTGCAGCACAATCCCAACCTCACCAAGCCGCAGAAGAAAAAGCTGAACGAAGAGACGTTGAAAGGCTACGAGTTGGTGCAAGGAGTGGTCCGTCTCTGCGCCATGAACCTCTTGCTGCACGGCATCGGCTCGCAGGACTTCGAGCCGATTGAGGCGGCTGATTCACTCGCGTCCGATCCGGGCGAGCGGTTCAACATCGTCCTCACCAATCCGCCGTTTGGCAAGAAAAGCAGCTACACCGTTGTAGGACAGGAAGGCGAAGTCTCCAAGGAACGCGAGACCTACGAGCGTGACGACTTCTGGGCGACGACTTCGAACAAACAACTGAATTTCGTCCAGCATGTGAAGACCATCCTCGCGGTCAATGGTCGGGCTGCCGTCGTCGTGCCGGACAATGTGCTCTTCGAAGGTGGGGCAGGGGAGACAGTTCGGCGGAAGTTACTCCATGACTGCGATGTGCACACGCTGCTCCGTCTCCCGACCGGCCTCTTCTATGCCCAAGGCGTGAAGGCGAACGTCCTCTTCTTCGACAAGAAACCGGCCAGCGAAACCGCCTGGACGAAGAAGCTCTGGATCTACGACCTGCGTACCAACCAACATTTCACCCTCAAGACTAATCCGCTCAAGCGGGAAGACCTCGACGAGTTCGTGAAGTGCTACAACCCGGCAAATCGGCATGAAAGGAAGGCGACCTGGTCCGAGAAGAAACCCGACGGCCGCTGGCGCGCCTACGATTACGACGAGCTGATTGCCCGTGACAAAGCCAGCCTCGACATCTTCTGGCTCAAAGACGAATCCCTCGAAGCCTCCGACAACCTTCCCGATCCCGATGTCATCGCCACCGAAATCGTGGATGATTTGGAGGCTGCCCTCGAACAGTTTCGCCTCATCACGAATGACTTAGGTGGGGAGAGCCCTCAATCACAAGCCTAGACAGCAAGAATGGGTGAGGCTCTTCTTCTCCCTCTATAAATCGCTCCCAGAATTTTGTTAGTCTTCGCCATGTGCGGACGCTTCTCTCAGACGGCTCCTCCTGACGTTATCGCCCACGAATTTTCCCTCGATGACCTGCCCCTGCTGACGCCTCGATACAACATTGCGCCGAGTCAGCCGGTCGCCGCCATCCGTCTCCATCCTGAGTCAGCCAAGCGGGATTGCGTACTGTTCCGCTGGGGGCTCATTCCGTCTTGGGCGAAGGACCCGGCCATCGGCATCCGCATGATCAATGCCCGTGTGGAAACGGTGGCGGAGAAGCCGGCCTTTCGGTCGGCCTTCCGGCACCGGCGTTGTCTGGTGCTGGCGGACGGGTTTTATGAGTGGCAGCCAGTCGGGCGGGGGAAGCAGCCTTATTACATCCGGCGTCAGGATAGCCGGCCCTTTGCCTTTGCAGGACTGTGGGAACATTGGACCGGACCGGGCAAGCAGGACGGGCAGGCGGAAGTCGCCGGGCCGGTGATCGAGTCCTGCACGCTGCTGACGACGGGGCCGAATGCACTTATGGCGTCGATCCATGACCGGATGCCGGTCATTCTGGATCAGCAGGATTATGCCTTGTGGCTGGACCCGACGGTGCAGCGGGTGGAGGTGCTGACGCCCCTGTTGCGGCCCTCTCCGGCCGAGCGGCTGACGGCTTATCCAGTTGGTCCCTGGGTGAACAATCCCCGGCATGACGACCCGCATTGCTTCGATCCGGTTGTGCTCTGAACTCGTGGCTTCTTGCAAAGGAGGGCCTGTCCATGAAGGCACTGTATAGTCTGAGCCTCGCCCTGCTTCTGTGCTTTTTGCTCGCGAGCCTCTCCTCTGCCGCGAGCGAGCCTTCTGCCTCATCTCCTTCTCTGGTCGGAACTTGGGGCTGCCAATCCGTCTACGGCGGGCCGTTCACCGGGCGGGCTTGTCCCACCTGGCCGCAACTGTCGCTGCACGAGGATGGCACCTATGCCTGGGGGAGCGAGAAAGGAACCTGGGAGGTGAATGCGCAGCAGCTCCACCTGTCCGGCCGAACGGGGACCGGCCATCTGGATGAGAACGGGAAGCTGATTGTCGAGTATGAGGTGAAGGGGACGCAGTACCGCCAGACGCTCTTTCGCCGGTGAGAGGTTGCCCCGCGCCGCGCCCTATCCGTTAGGCGCCTGCCCCGGCTTCCACTTGATGCTGCAACCGATGCTGGGCTTTTGGTCGGCCGCGACCGGCCGGCCTGCCAGCACGGCCTCGATGGCGGCGCGCAGATCGCGGCCGGTGACGGGCTTGCCGTTGCCGGGGCGGCTGTCGTCGAGCTGCCCGCGATAGACGAGCCGCCTCCGGGCGTCGAACAGATAGAAGTCCGGCGTGCAGGCGGCCTTGTAGGCCTTGGCGACCTCCTGCGTCTCGTCGAAGCAGAGGGGAAAGCGAAAGTCGAGGCGTTGGGCCATTTCCTTGAGCCGCTCCGGTGCGTCGTCGGGATAGTGGATCGGGTCGTTGCTGCTGATGCCGACGATGCCCAGCTCCCTGTCCGCGTAGTCCTGTCCGATTCTGGCGAGTTCGTCCTGGACATGCACCACGTAGGGACAGTGCCGGCAGATGAACATCACCAGCAAGGCGGCCTTGCCGGCAAACGAGTCGAGCGAGCAGGGGTTCCCGCTGACGACATCGCGCAAGGCAAAGGGGGGCGTCGGGGTTCCGAGCGGGAGCATCACCGAGGCCATGGCCATAGGCGCCTCATCGGGTCATCGGATTCATGGAGCGCACGAACCGGGCGGTATTGTACCCGTCCGGATGGCCGTCGGCTAGTCCGCGCGGCGGGCCGGCTCGACGGGGCATGGCCTGATCGGTCTGCTCGGCCGTCATCTTTTCCTGAACACAAAGGTTTGTGGTACCTTTAGCCGATCCTGTGTTGAGGGGGTAACAATCAAGACATACGTGTTGTTCCTCCAGAGGGCGGACCAGCGGCGCGCGTTCTTTGAGTCAGGTATGAGATGAAACTGCCCTATCTGGAGCAATTGGAGATTCCCGAGGCTAAAGTCGTTCAGTATCTGCTGTCCTCAACTCATCGGGCGGGCAAAGGGAAAGCGGCATTCTTCTCGGTCCATGGCTTTCGGCTTTCCGAATGGGGGACTCTGGCGAATGCCATTCGGCAACATGTTCAAGACAACGCCGTGATCCTTGCGGAACGCACGACGTTCGGCACTCGCTATGTCATCGAAGGTGCTCTTGTCGCGCCAGATGGCCGACAATTGCAAGTTCGGAGCGTCTGGTTTATAGATGAAGGCAGCCACACGCCACGCTTTGTGACCGCGTATCCTCTGAAACGGAGGGGTGTATGATTCAGGAATTGGATGATGTCATTTTGGAATGTGACCTTCCCACGCATGGACTTCGACAGGGCGACATCGGGACCGTGGTATTGGTTCATCGGGCAGGCGAAGGGTATGAGGTTGAATTTACGACCTTGGACGGTGAAACCGTGGCGGTCGTGACATTGCTGTCCTCTCAGGTTCGACCGGTCCACAAGCGCGAAATCGCCCATGCGCGCGAACTGGCGGGCTCTGCGTCGTAACAAGTTTTCCGCCTAGAGGCCGAATGGTGGCTGGGGAATAATTGGCCATATGAGTGAGCCGGTTATGGTCTTCGTACCTGTCTCTTGAGCTTTTCCTCTGAGCCTCCGCCTCTCTACTTCCAATCCTTGTTCCTCACCGATTCTCCAGCCGGTTGTAATCGAACAGGCCCGACTCGATGGGCTCACGGCTCCGGTAGGCCTTGTGCAACTGATCGCTGTGCGGCCAGAAGTCGGGGCTGGTGCGGCGCACGCCGAAGCGCTCGACGAGCTTCCGATACTCCTCTTCGCCGGTGAGTCCCGCGATGGCGGCGATGAACTGGGGCAGGTCCGCCCGATCCACGCGATAGAAGACGTTGGGATAGGCGCCAACGAACCCGCGTGCCACGGTGAGGGTGTCTTCGTCCGGCAGGCGGCGTGCCTCCAAGTTGAACAGCGAGGCGATGTTGCTGTAGGCCTCGTCATGTACCAGCGTGTACCAGCGGTCGTCGCGCGGGGTCTCGCCGGTCCCCTCCGTGACGGCGAGGATGGCGACTTCAGGCAGCCATTGCAGCGCCTGCCCCTTGATCCGCGCCAGCTCTTCCAGTTTGGCACGGAGCACTCTGTCCGATTCCTCCTCGAGGTTGTAGGTCAGGTTGAGGGCCCCGGTCAGTCGTTGATGCAGCAGATCGAACAGCTCCGCCTTGGGGTGGTTCGTTCGGTAGGGGATGCCGCTTTCGTAGTCGAAGTGGATGCGGCTGCCGTAGACGTAGTCCTTCACCGACTGGTGCGCGTCGCGGTACCAGTAGTCCCGCTCCTTTTCCCGCCTCTGCATGGGCAGCAGCATCAGGAAGTTGAATTCCCCCTCCATGCGCAGGAAGTCCATGTAGAGGCGTGTGTCGAGCTGATGCCCCGCGAAGCCGTAGACGTCGAAGCCGGCGACGAGCAGGTAGTAGATCCGCTCGAGCAACTCGTAGGAGACGAGCCAGGAGGTCTTCGGGTTCTCGCCGACGAGGCCCTGCACGACGGAGGCGCTGTCGGCATGGCGGAACACGGTGAGGGCGGCGTTCTGATTATGCCCACGCCCGTCCCAGATGAAGGCCAGCTCGGCGGCTTCATCGTTCAACTGCAGGTTTTCCAGGAAGGTTTGCTTGGCCTGGAGGAACTCGTCCTGCATGTGGGAGTACTTCAGCCAGGAGAACAGCCCCAATCTGGTTGTGCCCTCTTCGGTCGGCAGGTAGAGGTGTTTGCTCTCGCGTGCCAGAAAGTCATCGAGGTGGTCGAGGGCGGCGCTGTCCGGGTCCACGAAAAAGACCCAGAACCGGTCTTCGATGACATCCAAGGCGATCGGCCCCCGGCATACCGGCCCCTTGATGAACTGCATGACGAAGACCTGGGCGTCGTCGAGCAGGAACTTGTAGCGCGAGCGAGCGGGCAGGTCGCGGAAGCTCAGGAAAGGATTGGACGCGACCTCCGGGTCGTACGACGGGAGGCTCTTTACCTCATGGGGCGTGTCGAGAAACAGGTCCGCATACCGTTGTTTGCGAGCCGGGCCGAGGGCATAGGGGATGTGCGTTTTGGCCAGCAAGCTGGCGTGGACGGGTCGGAGGCGGTAGTAGACACGGGGCACACCCGGGTCGTTATAGGGCCGGCGCGTGGCGATCAGATCAATCGGCGTGCCCGGCGCCGAGCGGGAGCGCACCAGGCGGAAAAACTGGCGCTGGGGCAGGCCGTCGAAATAGAGGTTGACGATGTGCAGGTGCTCGAAGAGATAGCGGCTCATCAATTGCTGCTTGGGCGTCTCGCCGTTGAGGAACGTCTCCCATTCCTTGATGCTGGCCTCGTAGGCGGCCGGCAGGGGGTCCGGTTCACGAGCGGGCGCTCCTTGCTCGATCCAGCGGAGCAGGGTGTCGTGTTCGCGCTCGGTCAGACCCGGCAGGGCGTAGTGCCTGCCCCAGAGCGGGTGTTTCTCGGAGAAGTCTTCGAACTGCTGGTCGGTCGGGCATTGTTGGTCGCGGTTCAGGGCAAAGTCGAAGGTGGCCGGCAGCGGCGACTGGATGGGCAGGCGATGTGCCTGCTTGAGCGCGAGCATGCGGGCCAGCACGCCGGTCCGGCGCGCCGCTTCGGTCGCCTGCGCCTGGTCGGCCACGACGGGAAAGAACTCTTTTTTGCGCCAGTCCGCGACGGACTGCGCATCCTCGAACAGGCGCGTCGGCTCCGCCGTCAGCAACCTGGTGGCGTCATACACCGGTTTCTTGTGCGCGCCTCGCGTCACGCCTTCGTAGGCGGTGAGGTTCAACTGACAGGGGGCGTCGTAGCAGCCGTGACAGACCGCGCAACGCCGGTCGAAGATCGGTTGCACGTCCCGCCAATAGTCCACGCTCGCGATGCCGGCCGTGGTCGGCGGGGGCGCGGGCGGTGCGCCGACGTTCGGTTCCGTCGGTTGCTGCGCCAGCGCGCAACCGGCCTGAGCCAGCAGGACGAGGGCCATGGTCCAGCGCAGGCGGCCCATCACAGCGTCTTCATGTCGATGACGAAGCGATAGCGCACGTCGCTCTTCAACACCCGCTCGTAGGCTTCGTTGACCTGCTGGATGGGGATGGTCTCGATGTCGCAGAGAATCTGATGCTGGCCGCAGAAGTCGAGCATCTCCTGCGTCTCACGGATGCCGCCGATGAGGGAGCCGACCAATCGCCGGCGGCGCAGGACGAGCGAGAACGAGGACAGCGGCGTCGGCGCCGGGGGCGCCCCGACCAGGATCATGGTGCCGTCTGTCTTGAGCAATTCCAGGTAGGCGTTGAAATCGTGCGGGGCCGAGACCGTATCGAGGATGAAGTCGAATCGCCGGGCGAGCTTCGTGAACGTCTCCGGGTTGTCCGTGGCCGCATGCTCGGCGGCGCCGAGGCGCCGCGCGTCCTGTTTCTTGCCGGCGGAGCGGCTGAGGACGGTCACCTCCGCGCCCAAGGCCTTG
>JBJTAZ010000271.1:0-8256 GCA_046091085.1 Nitrospiraceae bacterium | reverse complement strand
TAGACCGATTGCGAATAGGGGCGGGGGGGCGCCTGTGGGGCGGCGTCCTGTTGCCGCGTCCGCAGCTGTCCCAGGAGGCGATCCTGGTAGCTCGCCTCGAAGGCCTTGAGCCAGACCGGACCATGGTCCGACTCAGGGAAGGCGTCCATCCAGTCCACCACCTGCTTCAGATCGGCGGGGGCGCTTTCGGTCAGCTGCCCCGCCTCTATCTCCAACGATCGGGCCAGCGCCAGCAATCTCCGCGCCGCGCCCCGCCGCGCGGCGGCTTTCTGGCGCGGGACGACTTCTGCTCGATAGCGGTCGAGGACGGTGTCCCAACGGTTGCCTTTTTGATGGGCCAGCCGGTCGACTTCCTCGGCGTAGAGGGCGGGCAGGCGACCCGCGATCCGTTGCCGACGCAAATAATATTCGCCCGGATGGGTGCGCATGTAGGCCGTCACCGCATCGTAACGCCCCTCGATGCCAAGCTCGTCCCGGCAGGCCTTCTGCACCAATTCACGCGCATACCAGAGGCGAATCGCGAGGAACTTCACGAGGCCGGCCGGGTAGGCCTGTTGCCAGGGGTAGTCCCGTTCTTCTCCGCGCCACTTGATGAACCCGGCCCAGCCGGGCAGGGCCGTCAGTTGGAGCGACAAATAATCCTGTCGCAGTTCGGACGGAATGCCGAGCGCATTCAGACTGTCCAGCAGGGCGTCTTCCGGATGCTCGGGCAGCCGTGCAATCTTCGTTCGGCTGTCCGCAATGCCGCAGAGCGACCATTCCTGCGATGCGAGCGCCTTCCAGGCGCCGTAGAGGCCTCGTTCACGTTCGGGCATGGCCCAGGCGGCATGGCCTTCGTCCAGGAACGCCTCGCACCACTTGATTAATTGGTCGTTGATGTGCCGGACGATCTGAGTCCCGAGCGTGTCGTCGCACCAGTGCGACAGGGTGAGCCAACGGCCCAGCGCCGCCTCGTCGCCATCCACGATCAGCCGGATCCGCTCGTGCAGGTCCGGAACGGTCAGCGCGGATTCGAGTCGAGCCGCAAGGCGGTCGATCGCCTCGTTCGAAGGATCGGGCAATTGGTCGTCGAGCGGCTCGACGATCGGTGCGCAGAGCCCCTCCGTCAGGCAGGCGCGCAGGACCGCGCCATGCGCGACGGTGCGCACTCCGATGCGCACGTGCTTGTCCTGCGTGAGTGGATGCAGGGCTGCGTCGAGTTGCCCGGATTGAATGCGGCCCGACGCAAGGTACTCACGATAGATCCGGCTGGGCAGGTACCCGTTGCCGGCCAAGAATTGCTTCCCTCGTCGGACCGCTTCTTCGAACGGGAGATACTCCAAGCTGTGAAGCGGGTTATGGTGGACGAAGGTCCGCATGGGCCAGTACTGGGCGATCACTTCGCCTGCGAGCTTCACGATGCCGCGCAGCTCCATCCGTCTGGTTTCGATGTCGATCGCGCGGTCTACCTGTTCCATGTCATCGCATCCTTGCCGGCGCCGATCGGAGGCGCCGCCTGTTCGGGGGCGAAGAGCGTGGCCGGTGCCAAGCCCAGCGCGAGGAGCACCAGCACCACGATCAACAACGAAGCCCGTTCGCCCCGGAGCAGGTCGGTGTAGCGCAAGTCAGGCCGTCGCAGACCGAAGAGCAGCCGTTGCACCATCTGCATGATGTACCAAGAGGCGGCGAGCCAGGCGAGCAACGTAATGAACAGGCCGATGGTCGAGGGGAGGGGGGTGCTCAAGAGCAATCCCATAAATCCGGCGAAGACGCCGAAGGGCGGCAGCCCCATCGTGGCCAAGGCCAGCAACGACAGCAACACGGCGTAGTGCGGCATCCCCGACGCCAGACCGCTGACCGAGAGCGGATCGACGTCGTCGCCGTATCTCGTGCGGATCACCTGCCAGGCGACGAGGAGGCCGCTTGCCGCCAGGCCGACCGTTCCGACCATCAGGGCCGCCCGCGGGGTTGCCGTTCGCGCGGCGGCCGCGAACCACCAGAGCATGGAAAAGAACGAGAGGCTGCCATAGGCCAGCAACAGCCGTACGCGCGATTGCGCCAGCGCCTTGACCGCGCCGTAGGAGGCGCCCGCCAGGGCGAACAGACTGACGGTCCACGCGACGGCCTCTGGGACAGTCGGCAGGGCGGTCGCGAGCCCGTGCAAGCCGGTGAGTGGCAGAAGGAGCACGATGACCGAAGGCAGGCCGCCGGGCAGCCGCGTCAAGGCCGTCAGGTGTCCGTCATGGAAGGGCACGAGGGGCAGCAGCACGGCGCAGGCCAGCAGCGACGCAACGGAAGACACGGCAGGGCCGGAGGCCGTCGCCAACAGGGCGCACACGGCGCCGAGTCCATAGGTTCCGATGCCCCACCAGGACATGGGCCAGAGCGCGCTGTGGTGGCGGTAGAGCAGGATCGCGATCACGCTTAACAGCAGCGCCAAGGCCAGGTTGCCCGTTGGCGGCTGGCTTGTGAGGACGGACAGGCCCAGACCGAGAAAGACCGGGGTCATGACCCATGACAGCCGATGATTGTCGTGAGTCGGCTGCCCCAGGAGGGAGATCACCGCCGTCAGCGGCAACAAATAGAGCGGCAACAATCCTTCCGGCGGAGCCGCGAGCCGGCCGGCAAAGCCCGCGACCGATCCACAACTGATCACGGACCAGACGATGGTGGAACGTTTCAGCCGGTCGGGATTCCGCCAGAAGGGAAGGCTCGCCAGCGCTCCCAACAAGGGGATGCCGGCCAACAGCCACGGCATGAGCCATCCATCGCTCATCGCGACCAGCCTCGTTCCCGTTTGTCGAGTCGATGGGTCAACCGCATGATGGTGTCCCCGAGCCGCTGATAGAGGTCATCGGCGTACAGGCGGTTCATAAAGGGCAAGTATAGGCCTATCCGTAAGCCTTCGACCCAGGCCGGCATCCGCATCGTGCGGCCGTGGGCGCGCATGTAGAGATAGGCCCAACTGATGATCGTCAGGGCGGTGGCGGTGAGGATGATCAGGTCGAAGAGCCAGTCAGGAAGGTCGGCGGCCTTGAAATACGAGGCGACCTCGTTCGGGTCCGGATAGAGAAAGTCCGTGAAGGACTCCACGGCGAACAGGTAGACGGACACGATAAACAGGAGGGTCGCGAGCATGACGGACGAGACTTTCCAGGAGGAGACCTGGCGCAAGCGTGTCAGCGTCAGGATGGCCTGCGATGACGTGATCCAGATGAAGAAGAGGAAGATCACCGTGCCTTGCGATTCGAGCAAGGGAATGCGCAGGACCCCGTGCGTGACCAAGAGGATGAGCAGGGGAATAAACAGCGTGGTGACGAATCCGGTGCCCCAGGCCAGCCGGGACAAGCTCTCTTCATTCGGATGAGGCTCGATGTGGGGGGAAGAGGGTTCGTGTCGCGCCTTGTGAATGACATTGCCGCAATTCAAAAAGACCGTCGCTTTGAACAGTCCATGCGCGATGAGATGGAACACGGCCAGCGAAAACGCCCCCAGCCCGCACTCCATGACCATGTACCCCATCTGGCCGATCGTCGAAAAGCCGAGCGTCTTCTTGATGTCGGTCTGTGCGAGCATCATCGTGGCGCCGAGGATGGCGGTCAGCGTGCCGATGACGAAGGCGATGTGCAGCGTCGTCGAACTCAACCCGAACAGCGGCGCCAGGCGGTTGATCAGGAAGCCGCCCGCGTTGATGATGCCCGCGTGCAGCAGCGCATGCACCGGGGTTGGGGCGAAGAGCGATCCGGGCAGCCACAGGTGGATCGGAAACTGCGCCGACTTGCCCATCGCGCCGATGAAAAAGAGCACCGTCACGGCGGTGGCTCCGCTGATCTCCATGCCGAGCCCGAGCGGCAACACGATCGGCGTGCCGGCGGCCCGCGCAAAGAGGTCCTGGAATTCGAGCGTCCCGTAGAGTTGATAGGCCAGCACGATCCCGGCGAGGAAGGCCGTGTCGGCCACGCGCAACAAGGTGAAAGTCTTGAAGGCTCCCGCCAGCGTCCCGGCATGGGCATGGTTGTGCGCAAGGACGTAGAGCAGATAGCTGAGGACCTGCCAGAAGAGAAACAGCATCATCAGGTTGGAACTGGAGACCATGCAGATCAAGACAAAATCTGTCAGGCAGATCATCGCCAGATACCGCCGGGCGTGGCGGTCCTGGTACATGTAGCCGATCGAGTAGGTGTAGATGATGACACTGACGCCGGTGATCAGGGTCATCATGACCGCGCTCAGCCGATCGACGTAAAACCCGATGGGGATGGGGAAGGAGGCGACCGAGGAGAGATCGTAGAACCGGATCGCGATAGGCCCGCTGGTCGTCACGTGATAGAGCGTCGCGGCGGCCCCCGCACAGGCGGCCCCGATGGGATAGGCGGCCATCTTGGCCCGCGCATGGCGTGAGCCGTCGGAGCCGATCAGCACGAGGCCCGCGGCGACGAGCAGCAGCAGTGGAACGAACAGCACGAGCATCACGAACACCTCATCGCTCTCGCGCAGCGGCCCGTGCGGTGCGCGCTCGGGAAGGCGCTGGACTCTGACGGATGCCCAAGCGGGGGACAACCATTAATACGGTATCCGGACGGTCGTCAAGCGCGATTCTCACGATGTCGGCTCCTGCGCGTGCGTTTCCAAGCGTCGGATGAAGGACATCTGGGCCCGGCCGAGGCGGTCGACATAGTCATCCACATAGAGGCGGTTCAGAAACAGCACGTAGAGCCTGATGCGGATGCTTGTGATCCAGGCCGGCTCCGGGAGCGAGCGGCCCTGGGCCTTCATGTAGAGATAGCACCAGCCGAGAACGGTCATGAGCGTGGTCGCGCCGATCATCATGTCGAACAGGCGGCCGGGCAACTCCGCCGCCTTGAAATAGGACGCGACGTCGTCCGGGTCGGGATAGAGGACCGCGGTGAACGACTCCACGGCCAACAAGTAGACGAACACGACGAACAGCAGCGTCAGCAGCATGGCGGCCGACACTTTCCACGAGGCCACGGCACGGAGGCGGGTGAGCGTCAGGATAGCCTGCGACGACGTGATCCAGATGAAGAAGAGGTAGCTGACCGTGCCCTGCGTCTCGAGGAGCGGACTCTCCAGAAGGCCGTGTGGGAGCACCAGAATCAGGAGTGGAAGCAACAGCGTGGTCGCAAATCCGGTGGCCCAGGTGAGGGGTGAGCGAGATTCGTCCTCTGTGTCCTGCTCCCCGTGGGGAACGTGCGGTTCTTGGCGGGCCCGGCCGATGACGTTGCCGCAATTGAGAAACACCGTGGCCTTGAAGAGGCCATGGGCGATCAAATGGAACACCGCCAGCGCGAAGGCCCCCAGGCCGCACTCCATGACCATGTACCCCATCTGGCCGATCGTCGAGAATCCGAGCATGTTCTTGATATCGTTCTGCGCGAGCATCATCGTGGCGCCGAGGACGGCGGTCAGCGTGCCGATGACGAAGGCGATGTGCAGCGTCGTCGAACTCAGCCCGAACAGCGGCGCCAGGCGGTTGATCAGGAAGCCGCCCGCGTTGATGATCCCGGCGTGCAGCAGCGCCGTCACCGGCGTCGGCGCGTAGAGATACCGCGGGAGCCAGATGTGAAGCGGGAACTGCGCGGACTTGCTCACGCCCCCGATCAGCAGCAGCACGGTCACCGCCGTCGCGCCGCTGCAGTCGATGCCCGGCAAGAGCGAGACGGTTGCCGTTGACTGCGCCGCGGCGGCGAACAGGTCCGGAAACTCCAATGTGCCATACAGCCAGTGGGCCAGGACGATTCCGGCAAGGAATGCGACATCTCCGATCCGCAAGATGGTGAACGTGCGAAAGGCCCCTTCCAAGGTTCCGGCATGGGCATGATTGTGAATCAGGATATAGAGCAGGTAGCTGAGGATCTGCCATAAGACGAACAGCATCATCAGATTGCCGCTTGAGACCATGCAGAGCAGCACGAACACCGCAAGCCCGATCAGCGCCAGATACCGCCGCTCATGGGGGTCCTGATACATGTAGCCGATGGAATAGGTGTAGATGATGGTGCCGATACCGGAGATCAAGACCATCATGACGGCGCTCAGACGGTCGATGTAGAACCCGAGCGGGATGGCGAAGGAGCGGGCCGAAGCGGGATCGTACAACCGGAGCGAGATCGGTCCGTTCGCGGCGACCATATAGAGCATCGCGACGGCGCCGATGAAGGTCGCCCCGATCGGCCAGGCGGCAATCCGTGCGCGCTCGCGGCGAGTCGCCTCGTTGCCGACCAGGACGATGGCCGCCGCCAGCAGCGGCAGCAGCGGGACGAGCATCACGAGAGCCATGGACACCTATAGCATCGGACAGAAAAAAAGCCAGCCGGTTCCCCGGCAGAGCCCAGGGACGTCCGGCTGGCTTGTACTGTGGCCGACCTCCTACGAGAGCAAGAGGAAGCCGGCTACCCTACTGCCGCAATCGCTGCAATCTATTGAGCATGGGTCCGCTTGTCTGGCGTGACAGGACGGCGGCCCCATCGTTTGCAATTCTTCGAGCAGGTGTCATACCATAGCGCGCCGGAACGCACAACCTGTTATTGGACTCAAGCCGGATAGGTCTTTCGGGTATGCCCCATAGTCAATCAGGGTCTGCGAAAAGCGGCCAGACCAAAGGCGAAGCGGAGAGCGCCATTCGCAACGCCGTCATCAAGTTCGAGCAGGAATTCATGGGACGGGGGCCCGAGGACGTCCGAGCCTTCATCATCAAGGACATCGTGCTGGTGCGTTTAAAGGGCGTGTTGACGCCGGCCGAACGGCAGCTGGCCAAGACGACCGAAGGCATCGAGATGGTGCGGCGGCTGCGGCAGAACCTGATCGCGCAGGGGCGGGAAAAGCTCAGCCAGCAGGTGGAGGAGATTACCGGGGCCAGAACGATCGGCCTGTTCACCGACATCGACACGCAGATCGGGGAACGCATGATCGTGTTCACCCTGGACCGGGATCTCGAAGCGACCTTCCCCTAGCACGGGACGTTCACACCCCGCCGGCCGACGGGCGCAGCGGGCGACGGCCCGTCTCCACCGACCAGCGAACAGGCGACGCCGGAGGACAGCCGTGGAGAAACTCGTCGAGGGGTTCAAAAAGTTTCAGGCCGAAGTCTTCGCCGCCAAGCGGGCGCTCTTCACCAGGCTTTCCGAGGGCCAGGCGCCCCGCGCCCTGTTCATCACTTGCTCGGATTCGCGCATTGACCCGACCTTGCTGACTCAGGCCGAACCGGGCGAGCTCTTCATTCTGCGGAATGCGGGCAACATTGTGCCGTCGTACGGGGGCGGGGTCATCGGCGGCAACACGGCCACGATCGAGTATGCCGTGGCCGTGCTGGGCGTGAAGCACGTGATCGTCTGCGGACACACCGATTGTGGCGTCATCAAAGCGCTGCTGCACCCGGAGTCGGTCAAGGATCTGCCGGCCGTGCGGAGCTGGATGGAACAGGCGGAAACGACGCGGCGCATCGTCGAAGAGAACTATGCCGACCGGACGGGGGACGAGCTGCTCGTCAAGGCCATCCAGGAAAACGTGCGCGTGCAACTCGACCATCTCAAGACCCATCCCACCGTGGCCGTGCGCCTGCGGCGCGGAGGGCTCACGTTGCACGGGTGGGTCTACTCCATCTCGACCGGCGACATTTGGGCCTACGACGAGGGCAAGGGCCTGTTCGAGTCCCTGGCGGGAACGGCCGCCTGACCCTCCGGTCGGGTCTGACGCGGCCTGGCGGCCCTTACGCGTAACCCTGGTCGCGGAACCAGCGCACGGCCTTCTCCAGCGCCACCTCGACGGGAATCTGCGGCGGCCCCAGCTCCTTCGCCGCCTTGCCGCAATCGTAGTGCATCCGGTACTTGGCCATCTTGACCCCCTCCAGCGGAATGCGGGGCGGCCGGTGCGTGATATAGTCGGCGAGCCACTGGTTGGCATAGGCGAGCGGCAGGATGGCCAGCCGCGGCAGCTTGATGCGCGGCGCCGGCACGCCGGTCAGCCGGCTGAGGATCTCGAAGATATCCTTCAGCATCAGGTTCTTGTTCCCCAGGATAGAGCGTTCGCCGATGCGGCCCCGCTCCATGGCGCGGACGTGGCCCGCCGCCACGTCCTCCACGTCGATCAGGTTCATACCGGTGTCGATATAGGCCGGCATGAGCCCGTTCATGAAATCCACGATCATCTGGCCGGTCGGGGTCGGCTTGATGTCCCGCTCGCCCACCGGGGCCGAGGGGTTCACGATCACGACCGGCAGGCCTTCGCGCGCCATCTTCAGCACTTCCTGCTCCGCCA
>JBJTAZ010000270.1:0-15348 GCA_046091085.1 Nitrospiraceae bacterium | reverse complement strand
TGCACGGTGTCCAGCCGGAGCGGATCGGGCGGGTCGTCATTGTGCCCATCGAGCGGCCGGCCGTCAAGGCGTGGTTCGCGAGCGCCGCGCGAGAGGCGCGGGCATAACGAGGAACGGAATGGCGACGAAGCGTGTCCAGTCGGTCCAAGCGTTGGAGCGTGCCTTGCGCGAGAAGACCCGCGAGGTCGATGTGCTGCACCGGATCAGCGAATCGATCAGCGGAACCTTGGATCTCGAAGCGGTGCTGCGGCATATTGTCGAGATGGTCGTCGAAGTCACCAGGGCCGACGCCTGTCTCTTGTACCTGCTCTCCGAGAGCCGCGAAGAATTGATCCTGCGGGCCTCCAAGAACCCCCACCCTAAACTGATCGGACGGATTACGATCGGTCTCGGCGAGGGGATCACCGGCTGGGTGGCGCGCGAGCGGACGCGGGTGGTGATTCCCAGCAATGCCAACGACGATCCGAGGTTCAAGTTCTTTCATAATCTTCCTGAAGACCGGTATCAGGCGTTTGTGTCGGTGCCGATCTTGACCAAGAAGGAAGTGGTGGGCGTGATCAACGTGCAGCACAAGAGGCCCAAGCGGTACCAGCCGAACGAGTTGGCGCTGCTGACCACGATCGCGAATCAGGTCGGTGGGGCGATCGAGAACGCCCGTCTCTATACCGAGATGTCGCGCAAAGCGCTCCAGGTGGAGACCCTCTCTCAGGTCTCTGAAACCGTGGCCTCGAACCGGTTGATCGAGGACGTCTTACAGCTAATCGTTACGATGACCGCGCAAATGATGGACTCGAAAATTTGTTCGATCATGCTGCTCGACCCGCAGGCCGGAGAGCTGCGCATCATGGCGACCCAGAGCCTGAGCGAGCAGTACCGTCGAAAGCCCAGCTTGAGGCTGGGACAGAGCATCAGCGGCCGCGCGGTGCAGGAGCGCCGGTCCATCATCGTGCCGGACGTCACCAAGGAAGGCGACTACATGTATCCCGAGATGGCTCGGAAAGAAGGGCTCTGTTCGTTGCTCTCCGTGCCCATGCTGATTCGGGACCGGGCGGTCGGGGTGATCAACAGCTATACCTCCGTGCCTCACGCGTATACGTCGGAAGAGATCAAGGTACTGCAAGCGATCGCCAATCAGGCGGCTATTGCGATTGAGAACACGAAGTTGGTGGAAAAGTCCTTCGAAATGCAGGAAGCGCTGGAGGTTCGCAAGCTGGTGGAGCGGGCCAAGGGCAGTCTGATGCAAGCCAAGGGGATCTCGGAGGATGAGGCGTTCCGGCTGATGCAGCGGCAAAGCATGGACAACCGCAAATCCATGCGCGAGATTGCCGAGGCGGTCATCCTGGCCATCGGGATTGAGCGGCAAGCCGGCAGCCGTGGCCTCCACAGGCCTTGACAGGGTCTTGGGAGCGATGCTATAAGCCCGTATCAGTGTGAGGCGAAACAAAGGCGTTTCCCTCGACGTTGTGAGCCGGCGCAGTGCATGCCGGAGATGCAGGACGATGACGTCCTCGGCCCCAGAGAGATAGCGGGGGCGGAGGGCGTTTTTTTTTGCTTCTGATCGCGAGGTGAGGATTGCGGCGGTTTCGTATTGGCATGGTCCAGATGAATCCGACCGTCGGAGACCTGTCGGGGAACGTGCGGCGCATCACCGGCTGGCTGCGCGAAGCGCAAAAAGCGCGGGTCGATCTCGTCGCGTTTCCCGAGCTGGCGCTGACCGGTTATCCACCGGAAGACTTGCTGCTGAAGCCGAAGTTTCTGATCGATGCCGGCCGCGCCTTGCGCGAGATCGTCAAGCACTGTCGCGGGATTGTTGCCGTGGTGGGATGTGTCGGCGAAAGCGCGATGCCGGTCGCCGGGGCCCTGCCTTACTCCGTTTCATCGGCCGGTACGCAGGAAATCTCCAATGCGGCGGCGGTGATGGCCGGCCGCCGGCTGGCGGTGATGTATGGCAAGCGGCACTTGCCCAACTACGGCGTGTTCGATGAACGTCGGTATTTCCACCCCGGCCGACGCATTCCGGTGCTGGCGCTGAACGGAACGATGGTCGGGGTCAATATCTGCGAGGATATCTGGGTTCCGGAGGGACCGACGCGTGCCCAAGCCATGGCGGGCGCGGAGGTGATTATAAACATCAATGCCTCGCCCTTTCATGTGGGCAAGACGCGCCTGCGCGAGCAGATGCTGGCGACCCGTGCCAGGGAGAATGGGGTGATCGTCACGTACACCAACAGCGTCGGCGGGCAGGATGAGTTGGTGTTCGATGGCAACAGCCTGATAGTCGACCAGGCTGGCGAAGTGGTGTTGCGGGGGAAGGCGTTCGAAGAGGACTTTCTCGTCGCCGATCTGGACGTTGAGGCGGTGGCCCGCGCGAGAATGCGGTCGGGCCGAAGAAAAGCGGTGGCTGGACGCTCCCTGTCCGAGGTGGACCGCATTGTCGTCTCCGGTATCGCCGCGGCCAAGTCTCGCGCGGCCATTGTGCCGGCTGAACCGGTTTCTCTCGATCCCTTGGAAGAGGTCTATCGGGCGTTGGTCTTGGGAGTCAGGGATTACGTGCGCAAGAACGGATTTAGTCGGGTGGTGATCGGTCTCAGCGGAGGGGTGGATTCCGCGCTGACGGCGGCCATTGCGGTCGACGCGTTGGGTCCTAAAAACGTGGTGGGCGTCTTCATGCCGTCTCCCTACACCTCGCAGGACAGCCGCGAAGATGTCGCCGAACTGGCGGCACGGCTAGCAATCAAGACGCATACCATCCCCATTATCAAAACGTTCCGGTCGTACCTGCGCGATTTGTCGGCGTCATTTGCCGGCCGACGACCCGATACGACGGAGGAAAATCTGCAAGCCAGAATTCGCGGCAATTTGCTCATGGCGTTCTCCAATAAGTTTGGCTATCTGGTCCTGACGACCGGGAATAAGAGCGAGATGAGCGTGGGTTATGCAACGCTCTATGGGGATATGGCCGGAGGATTTGCGGTGATCAAAGACGTGCCGAAGACGATGGTCTATGGGCTGGCCCGTTTACGCAACCGGCGGGCGGTCGGCGGGGCGGCGATCCCCAAGCGGACCCTCGAGCGAGCGCCGACGGCGGAGCTGGCCCCGGGGCAAAAAGACGAAGATTCCCTGCCTCCGTATGCGCTGTTGGACCCGATTCTGAAAGCGTATGTCGAAGATGATAAATCGGCGGATGAGATCGCGGCGATGGGATTTGAATCGGCCATCGTCCGTCGGACCATCCGGTTGGTGGACGGGAGCGAATACAAGCGACGTCAGGCACCGATCGGAATCAAAATCACGCATCGGGCTTTCGGCAAAGATCGCCGGATGCCGATCACAAACGGCTATCGGGAGCAGTAGTCCGGGCGGCGGCCCGCCGCGGCCACACCGGAAGGAGGAGATGTGAGACGGATGATGGGGTATGGAGTCCTGGTGCTGTCCGCCGCGTTGATGGGCCTGCTCGGGGCAGGACCGGTTTGGGCCCAAGCCGCTCCGGAGATCAATAGCGGGGATACGGCGTGGATGCTCGCAGCGACGGCGTTGGTCTTGGTGATGATCGTGCCGGGCTTGGCCCTGTTTTACGGGGGCCTCGTGCGGAGTAAAAACGTCCTGAGCACGGTCATGCACAGTTTCATCGTGCTGTGCCTGGTCAGCGTGATCTGGATCCTCTTCGGGTACAGTCTGGCGTTCGGACCTGATCGGGGCGGGGTCATCGGGAGTCTGGATTGGGCTTGGCTGAGCGGGGTCGGGGCCCAGCCTCATCCGCTTTACGGAGCGACCATCCCCCACGGGGTGTTCATGTTATTCCAGATGATGCTGGCGGCGCTCACGCCGGCCCTGATTGCCGGCGCCTTTGCCGAGCGCATCCGCTTCAACGCCGTGTTGCTGTTTGCGGGCCTCTGGTCGATTTTTATTTATGCACCCCTGGCCCACTGGATCTGGGGCGGAGGCTGGCTGAGCAAACTGGGAAGCCTGGATTTTGCCGGCGGGGCGGTCGTACATATCAGCGCCGGGGCCGCCGCCCTCGCTTGCGCGTTGGCGGTGGGGCGTCGCCGAGGGTGGAGAACCGATTACATGCCTCCCCATAACCTGCCATTTGTGCTGCTGGGAACCGGCTTGTGGTGGTTCGGCTGGGTCGGGTTCAACGGTGGAAGCGCCAAGGGAGCCAATGCCGTGGCCATGGGCGCGTTGATCGCCACTCAGGCCGCCGCGGCTTCGTCGGCATTGGCCTGGATGACGGTGGAATGGATGCATCGGGGCAAGCCGACGGTGCTGGGCGTGGCCAGCGGGGTCGTTGCCGGCCTCGCTGCAGTGACGGGTGCCGCAGGCTATATTGGTCCCATGTCGGCCATCTGCATCGGGATTCTGGCTGGCGGGCTCTGTTATTTCGCCATTGTCTGGAAGGGGCGGATCGGCTATGATGACGCCCTCGATGTCGTCGGGATTCACGGAATCGGAGGGATCATCGGAGTTTTGGCGACCGGATTTCTGGCCTCCAAGGGCCTGAATCCCGCCGCCGTGGACGGCCTCTTCTATGGTAATCCCGCCCAAATCGCTGCCCAGGGGGTGATGGTGTTGGCGGTGGCGCTGTATTCCTTCGTCGGCACGTACGTCATTTTGAAGCTGGTGGATGGCTCGACGGGGCTGCGGATCGCGCCCGAGCAAGAAGCAACGGGCTTGGACCTGAGCCAGCACAATGAACGGGCGTATTCGTAGCTGAGAGCTATTCGCGAATTCGGGAGGCTGCCATGAAATTAGTCGAAGCGATCATCAAGCCATTCAAGTTGGATGAGGTCAAGGATGCCTTGCTGGAGATCGGCGTCCAAGGCATGACCGTTACCGAGGTCAAGGGATTCGGGCGGCAGAAGGGACACAAGGAAACCTACCGAGGTACGGAATACACCATCGAGTTCGTACCCAAGGTGAAGATCGAAGTGGCGGTCACCGATGCGCAGGTGCCGCGCGTGATCGAAACCATCACCCGCAGCGCCAAGACAGGGAGCATCGGCGACGGCAAGATCTTCGTGCGTGACCTGGGCGCGGCGGTTCGGATCCGGACAGGCGAGACAGGAGAAGGGGCGCTGTGATCGATCGCGCCGAAAGCCACGCCGGGGTCGGCCTGCTGAAGGAGGCGGAGATCGATGCCGCCGCGGCGCTCATCGTGGAGCAACGGCAGGTCCTGAAGCAACGGCTCGAGGCCGGCGCGTCTGGCGCTGAGGTGCTGGCCTCCTTGACCGAGCTGGTGGACGGGCTGATCATCGGCCGGTACCGCAATGCCGTGCGCCAGGGAGGCGAAGAGGCGTTGCTGGCCGGCTCCCAGCATTGCTGTTTGGTGGCGCTGGGGGGCTATGGCCGGCGCGAGCTGGCGCCGCATTCGGACATCGACGTGATGTTTCTCTACCGGTCTGAGGCGGGCGCGGTCGCCCCTGCCTTGTCGAGCCTGGTGCTGCACCATCTGTGGGATTTGGGGTTTCAGGTCGGCCACAGCGTTAGGACCATGCAGGATTGCCTGGAGTTGGCGACGGAGGATCTCACGATCCGCACCTCCATGATGGAGGCCCGATTCCTGGCTGGCAGCGCCGCGCTCTTCCAGGACTTTCACCGCCGGTATTTCCGCCAAGTCGTCTCGCGAGGGGTGGATCGGTTTCTCGACCAAAAGATCGAAGAGCGCCGCCGCGAATACGAAAAATTCGGTGAAACGGTGTACCTGCTCGAGCCCAACGTGAAGAAGAGCAAGGGCGGGTTGCGCGATCTGCACGTCTTGCAATGGGCTGGGCTGGCCCGGTACCAGGCGGCCACGATCCAGGAGCTGGCCGATCGCGGCCTGTTGTCCCGGCAGTACTTTCAGGCCCTGGTGGACGCGCGCGAGTTTCTCTGGCGTATCCGGGCCCTGTTGCATGTCGGCGCCGGGATGGGCCAGGAAATTCTGACGTTCGACGAGCAGGTGCGCTTGGCGGCCCAGTTCGGGTTTCGCGACCAGCCCCACTTGCTGGCCGTCGAACAGTTCATGCAGCAGTATTACCGCCATACCATGGGGCTTCATGAGATCTCCAGCCGGTTCGTGGACCGTTGCAGGACGGTGTCGGTCTGGCAGAAACTGGCCCAACTCCTCCCGGCGCCCAAGTTGGAGGGGATGTTCACCGTGACGGCTCAGCGTGTGACCGTGCCTTCTGAGCTGCGGAGCCGGTTTTTGGACAGCCCGGAACTGCTCTTGCGGCTGTTCGAGCTGGCCGGGTCGCGGCAGTTGCGGATCGATACCGACTTGCTGGAGGACATCCTGCGGCACATGGATTCGGTGTCCAGCGAGGCCTTCCGTACTCCGGAAGTCAGCCGCGCGTTTCTGAAGATCCTGGCAGGCCACGGAGCGGTGGCCGGCACCCTGGAAGCCATGCATCGGGCGCATTTGCTGGAGAAGTTGATTCCCGTGTTCGCCACGGTCCGGGGGCTGATGCAGTTCAATCAGTATCATAAGTATACGGTGGACGAGCATAGTCTGCTCGCCGTGGCCAAGGCGGAATCCCTGGCCAAGGAGCCGGGAGTGCTCGGCGACGTGTGTCGGGAGGTCAAACGTAAAGATCTGCTGCATTTGGCGGTGCTGCTCCACGACCTCGGCAAGGGACGGGATGAGGATCATAGCGAAGTCGGGCGGCGGATTGCCGAAGACACGGCCGCGCGGCTGGGTTTCGACGAGCAGGAGACCAGGACATTGGTCTTTTTGGTTCACAAGCACTTGCTGATGGCCCACACGGCGTTTCGGCGCGACCCCTATGACGAAAAGGTGCTGCTGCCGTTTACTCGCGCGGTGGGGACACCCGAGGTACTCCGCAAGCTCTTGGTCCTGACGGCGGCCGACATCGCTGCGGTGGGTCCGGGGGTCTTGACCAAGTGGAAGGTATCCCTGTTGGTCGAGCTGTATCTTCGTGCCTTTCCGGAGGTGTCCGGGGATCGAACGTCGGCTGGCGGCGGTGTGCGACTCGATGTCATTGCCCAGGATGTGGCCAGGGAGGCAGCTTCTGCCGGCCTGGCGGGCATGGACCAAGTCTGGATCGAGTCGCAGCTGGCGCAGTTTCCTTTGCGCTACGTCCTGGGGACCGTGCCCGGGCGCATTGCGGCGCATCTGGCGGCGGTGAGGCAGTTGACGCCGGGAGAGGTGCTGGTCAAGGACAGTTTCAACGCGCAACTGGGGACCTCCGAATATACGGTGATTACCACCGACGAAGTGACGCCGGGGTTGTTCTCCAAGATTGCCGGCGTGATGGCGGCCAAGGGATTGCAGGTTCTGGATGCGCAGATCGTCACCCGGCAGGATGGGATCGTGGTCGATACGTTTCAGGTGCTGGATCTGGACTATGCCGACGCGCCGCCTCCGGACCGGTTGGCTGCCATCGCCCAGACGATCGTCGAAGTGTTGAAAGGCGGTGTCTCGGTCGATGCGTTGATGGCTCAGGGCGGGAGGCTGCCCTCCTCCAAGCTGTTGCCGGCCCACCGGCAGCCCACGGACGTTCAGGTGGACAATGAGACCTCGGAGCGGTTCACCATCTTGGATGCGTTTGCCGACGACCGGCAGGGCCTGTTGTATGTCATTACCCGCGCGATTTTTGAGCTGGGACTCAGCGTGCATGCCGCGCGGATTTCGACCAGGTTGGATCAGGTGGCGGACGTGTTTTACGTGACGGATCGGCAGGGCAAAAAAATCACCGATCAGGAGTGGGTCGAGGCCATTCGTGGCCGGATCAAGGGTGACGTCGGCCGGTTCCTCGACGAACCGGCCAGACAACAGGCGGGCGCAGCATTGCGTGCGCTCACATCGTAACGGCGACTAGAAAAGGAGGCTCGGAATGAATCCCCGCGAAGTGTTGGAATTTGCGAAAAAGAACAAGGTGCAGATCGTAGACCTGAAGTTCGTGGATCTGATCGGTACCTGGCAGCATTTCTCGATCCCCATCGAAGAGTTGAATGAAGGGGTCTTCAAGGACGGGTCTGGGTTGGACGGTTCGTCCATCAGGGGCTGGAAGGCGATCACTAACAGCGACATGCTGGTGGTGCCGGACCCGGCAACCGCCTGTATGGATCCGTTCACAGCCGTGCCGACGTTGAGCCTGGTGGGCAATGTGATCGACCCCATCACCCGGGAGAATTACGACCGGGACCCCCGGCATATCGCGCAGAAAGCGGAGAACTACCTCAAAAGCACGAAAATCGGCGACACGTCCTACTGGGGGCCAGAGGCGGAGTTTTTCATCTTCGATCACGCGCGGTACGATCAGAACAGCCACAGCGGATACTATTTTGTGGATTCCGATGAGGGCGTATGGAATGCCGGCCAAGAAGGCGTCAACCTGGGTTCCAAGATCCGCCACAAAGAGGGCTACTTCCCGGTCGCACCGACGGATACACAGCAGGACATCCGGAGCGAGATGATCCTGGAGATGCAGAAAGCCGGCATCCCGATCGAGAAGCACCATCACGAGGTGGCGACCGCCGGCCAGGCGGAAATCGACCTGCGGTTCGACTCGCTGGTGGTCATGGCCGACAAGATGATGATGTACAAGTACATCGTCAAGAACGTGGCGCGCCGGCACGGTAAGACCGTCACCTTCATGCCCAAGCCGCTGTTCGGCGATAACGGGTCCGGCATGCATACGCACCAGAGCATCTGGAAAGACGGCAAGCCGCTGTTTGCCGGGAAGGAGTATGCCGGCATTTCCCAGATGTGCCTGTACTATATTGGGGGCATCCTGAAGCATGCGCCCGCGCTGGCCGCCCTCACCAATCCCACGACGAACAGCTACAAGCGACTGACGCCGGGGTTCGAGGCGCCGGTGCTGCTGGCCTATTCCAGCCGGAATCGGTCGGCGGGTATCCGCATCCCCATGTATTCACCCAGCCCCAAGGCCAAGCGGATCGAAGTGCGGTTCCCCGATCCCGCGTGCAACCCCTATCTGGCGTTCTCGGCCATGCTGATGGCCGGGCTGGACGGGATCGAGAACAAGATCGATCCGGGCGAGCCGATGGAAAAGGACCGGTACGATTTGGAGGCGAAGGAAGCGGCCCGGGTGCCGACCATGCCGGGGAGCCTGGACGATGCCGTCAGGCACCTGGAGAAAGACCATCAGTTCCTGCTCAAGGGTGGAGTCTTTACCGAGGACCTGATCGAAACCTGGGTGTCGTACAAACGCTCGAAGGAAGTGGATCAGCTCAGGCTGCGGCCGCATCCCTACGAGTTCTTTCTCTACTACGACGTGTAGTGGATGAACGGAAGGTGCCGAGGCCGGCGATGGTGCCGGCTTGCGACCGCCGTATGAACCAATGAGGGCGCCCGACAACGTAGTTGGGCGATTCGTCTGGCAAAGGCGCCAGCACTGTCGGGAAGAGAGCGACGCGGCTCTTCCTGGCAGTATGCTGGCGCCTTTCTCTTTAGATCAGCTAGCCGGCTGACCGGTCGGGAACGGGGACCATGGATACGGTGACGGACCTGGACGAGAGCCGATTGAACGAGGAATGCGAAGCCCTCGAGGCTGTGGCGTCGGCGCTGGCCGGTTCCGGGCCCCAGACTCAGAGGCTGGAGCGGGCCATCCGGCTGCTCGACGACCGTTTGCGTGTGTTGCGGAGCCGGTTGGCCGTCGAGGAGCCAGAAGAAGAGCCGGTCCGAGGCCGTGGAACGGCAGGACGGAGTCACGGTCTCCATGCGAGCCTGGTTGGCCAGAGCGAGGCGATGGGCGACGTGTACGAAGCGATCCGCCGAGTAAGCGGCAGCCAGGCGACCGTCTTGTTGCGGGGGGAGAGCGGAACCGGCAAGGAGTTGGTGGCGAAGGCCATCCACGTGCAGGTAAGCAGGGCGAGGGGTCCGTTCATTCGGCTGCACTGTGCGGCGATGACCGAGAGCCTTCTGGAGAGCGAGCTGTTCGGGCACGAACGGGGCGCCTTTACCGGAGCCGTAGAGCAGCGCAAGGGACGGTTCGAGTTGGCCGACGGGGGCACGCTGTTTCTGGATGAAGTGGGGGACATTCCGCTGTCGGTCCAGGTCAAGCTGCTACGCGTGTTGCAGGACAAGTGTTTCGAGCGGGTCGGAGGGAACCGGCCCTTGTCGGTGGATGTCCGGGTGATTTCCGCGACCCACAGGGATTTGGAGGCCATGGTGCGGGCCGGGACGTTCCGGGAAGACCTCTATTACCGGCTGAACGTCGTGCCGGTGGCGCTGCCGCCGTTACGGGAGCGGAACAGCGATATTCCCTTATTACTCGATCATTTTCTGGAGCGCTTTAACCGGGACAATGGCCGTCAGTTACGCTTGGGACGGGATCTGCTGGTCTTGATGTCCCGCTATGAATGGCCGGGTAACGTCCGGGAGTTGCAGAATTGCGTGGAACGGCTGGTGGTGATGGCGGACCCCCGGACGGAACTCGTGACGCTCGACTCGGTGCCTGCGTCGCTGCGGGGATACTTTGCCGACATGGAACGAGTGACCCACAGGACCGATTTCGCCTCTCGCGGGTTGTCGGGGGAAACCTTGGGGCAGAACCTGCGAGATTTGGAGCGAGAACGGCTCAACGCCGAGTTGGGGCGGGCCGGATGGGTGCAGGCCAAGGCCGCTCGCGCCCTTGGCCTGAGTCCAAGGCAAGTGGCCTACAAGGTCAAGAAATATCATCTGGAGGAGGCGCCTCTGCAATCCTGACGGTGTTCGGCCGAGGGGGCTGTTCTCTTGACATTATTTCCAAGCCTATGTTACACAGGCGCGTCCGTACATGAGACAACGACGTTTCATGAACGGTCGGTATGGGCGGATCGTGCGGGCAAGAGCGTCCTCCACTCCTCTTGGGCGAGTGGTTTTTTAGGTTTATAAAATATACGGAGACAGCGATGTCTCCGAGCCTGGTTAAGTAAGGCCTGGCGCAATGGACAAAGACGTCCTCTCCCGACAAGGGGCAGGGCGTTTTTTTTGGCCCTGCGTGCTCCGTAGTTCCCGCAAGAAGCGATCGGTTTGCCGGTCGTCGCTGGAAATCACAGTAAGGAGGGCTCCATGCATACAGCGGATCATGAGCGGATCACCCAGGCGGCGGTGAAGAAGATAAGCTACCTCCAGCGATCCCTGCCCGGCTATCTGATCCTGTCGGCGTTTGCCGGCATCTACCTGGGGTTCAGTATCGCGTTGATTTTCAGCGTGGGGGCTCCCTTTGTGGCGGCGGCGTCGCCGGCGGCAAAACTGGTGATGGGCGCGTCCTTCGGGATTGCGCTGACCCTCGTGATCTTTGCCGGAGCGGAGCTGTTCACCGGGAACAATATGGTTGGGGCGATCGGCGGGCTGTCCGGCGGGATCGGCTGGATGGACGTGGTCCTGTTCAATTTCTGGTCCTGGGCCGGGAATCTGCTGGGCTCGCTGGGACTAGCCTGGCTGGTGGCTCAGTCCGGCGTCATATCGAAGCCGCCGCAGCTCGACGTGATTTTGAAAGTCGCGACGATGAAGATGGGACTCTCGGAATGGGAATTGTTTCTGCGCGGCATCCTTTGCAACTGGCTGATCTGTCTGGCGGTCTGGACCTCCGGCCGGACGAGCAACGACGCCGCCAAGATTCTGCTCATCTTTTGGTGCCTGTTTGCCTTCATCGGCACCGGCTTCGAGCACAGCGTGGCCAATCAATCGTTTTTGGGCATGGCGCTCTTTTTGCCTCATGGGACGGAGGTTTCCTGGGGCGGGTTTTGGTATAACCAGTTCTACGTGGTGCTCGGCAATATCGTAGGGGGAGGGGTCTTTGTCGGCGCCCTGTACTGGCTGGTAAGTCCGTATCGAGTGGCCTCCGCCCAGACGGGCGTGGCACAACAGCCTGCCTCTTCGGCGGCAAGATCGTAACGTTTCTTGTGGGGCGGTGCGGATGGCCCGCACCCTAATCTATTCATCTAGGGAGGAATGCATGGCGGCAAAGGATGTGATCAAGGTAAAGCGGTTGGCTAAAAAGATGACGATCGCCCAGGTGGCCAAGTTGGTGGGCAGGAACCCGACGTTCGTGTCGGCGGCGTTGAACGGCACCCACCGACTCCCGCCGAGGGAAGCGGCGAAGATCGGAAAGGCTCTGGGCTTGGACAAGGTCACGACCGAATCCCTATCGAAGTTTCCGGTCCGAACCGATTTCCCCAACACGACCGACCCGTTCAAGTACCGGCTGCTGGAGATCATCGGCGTCTACGGCGATTCGTTGCGGGAACAGGCCAACGAAATGTTCGGCGATGGCATCATGAGCGCGATCGATTTTACGATCGACATGGATAAGGTCACCGGCAGCCATGGTGAGGCCCGATGCAAGATCACGCTGAACGGGAAGTGGCTCGAGTACAAGACCTTCTGAGCGGCGACGGTGAGACAACGGGGCCTGCCGGCACCAGGCCGGCGGGCCCTTGTTGTTTCCGTCCCTGCTCGTCTCCATCAGAAGCCAGTCGAATTTGTCAGAAGTCCGACAAAATTGTCTGGAAGGTCTGTGCCGTCACCGGTTCTTCGCGCGATTTACAGCCATTTGCCCATCGTCTGCGTGGCACTGAACTTGCTCGTTTATGTGTGAGCTTGTAGGTTTGGGGCGGGTTCTCATACAGGCGTAGTCAGGAGGTGCCCTATGAGCCAGACCATGGCGAGGCGGTCTCAGACCGAGCCGGAGCCGGCCTCCCGAGTGGAGCAACGGCTGCTGACCACGTTGCGGGTGCAAGGTGAGCAGACCATGGAACAGTTGGCCTCTGTGCTGCCGACCGTCAGTTGGTCGCAAGTGTTTCTGGCTGTGGACCGGCTCAGCCGTTCGGGCCTGGTGTCCTTGCGGCGCGATGGTGGGTGTCGCTATTCCGTGTCGCTCAATCATGAGTGCTAAGGGAGCAACCGATTGATGCCCGTCCAACCGTCTTCACACATGGCCTGGTCGCTGATCGCGACGACCTTGGCCCTGCTGACGGTTCCCGGCGTCGCGCTGTTCTACGCGGGGATGGTGCGCAGAAAGAATGTCCTGAACACCTTCGCCTTGCCGCTGCTGGCGCTGGTGCTGGTGTCGCTCTCGTGGCTCGTCGCAACCAAGGCTGTGGATGCCTGGGCAGGAGACGCATCGTTGCGGCCCGTGTCGCTCGCCGTCGCGGGGGCCTTGGCTCTGGCGCTGGTGGCGGGGGGCATCGTCGAGCGAACCCGCTGTGCGTTTTTTCTGCTGCTCGGCCTCTTCTGGATCCTGCTGGTCTATGGCCCGCTGGTCCATTGGCTGTGGGGCGGTGGCTGGCTGGTCTCGATGGGCAGCCTGGATTATGCCGGCGGGGCGGTGGTGCACATCAGCGCCGGCGTCACGGCCTTGGTGGCCGCCATCCTGATCGGGCCGCGCAAAGGCCATGGGCGGACGGAAATGCGGCCGAACAATCTGCCGCTCTCGCTCTGCGGCGCCGGCCTCATGTGGGTCGGCTGGTTCGGCTTTGCCTCGGGCCAGGACTCAGTCTCCATGGGCACAGTGACCGGTGCGTTCGTTGCCATTCAAGTCTCTGCTGCCGCGGCGGCGCTGGCCTGGACTGCCGTGGAATGGGTGCAACGGGACAAGCCCACCGTCCTGGGGACGGTGAGCGGGGGCGTCGCCGGCTTGGTGGCCATTGCGCCGGCAGCCGGTTATGTCGGCCCTCTCTCGGCCATCGTGATCGTGATGGGGGCCGGCGGGTTGTGCTACATGGTGGTGAATTTCGTGAAGCCGATCCTCGGCTATGACGATTCGCTCGATGTGTTCGGGATGCACGCCGTGGGAGGGACCTGGGGAATGATCGCGACGGGCCTCTTTGCCTCCACGGCGGTGAATCCGGCAGGCAGCGACGGGCTCTTCTACGGTTACCCCTATCAGTTTTTCGTGCAATGCGTGGCCGTCTTGGCCGTCTGGGCCTTTGCCGGAGGGATGACCTATCTGTTGGTGAAAGGGCTGGGGCTGGTCCTGTCTCCGCGCGTGGACGAGGAGGCGGAGGTCATGGGGTTGGACCTGACCCAACATGGTGAAAAGGGTTATTCCAACTGAGAGTTGATGGCTGAGAGCTCGATATGGCGATTATTCACGATGACACGGGGCGGCGGCGGTTTCTCAGCCAGGCGGTGATGGGCTTCGGCCTGTTGTTCGGCATGGGAACTCTGGCCCTCCGATTTGTGCAGTTCCTGGTCCCCAGCTCCAAGGAGAGGCCATACCAGGCGGTCTTGATCGGGGCCGAGTCGAAGGTGCCGGAGGGAGAGGCGATACCGATGGACATCGGCGGCCACAAGATCATGGTGTTGCGCTCGGACGAAGAGGTGATGGCTTTTTCCAGGCGCTGCACGGATCTGGGCTGTCTCGTGTCCTGGAATAAGGAGCACGGAGAGTTCATCTGTCCCTGCCATCAGGGCCGGTTCGACAAGACCGGGCGGAACATCGCCGGGCCGCCCCCGAGGCCGTTGGATCGGTTCGAAGTCGTGAAGCGGGGCGGGCAGTTGTACGTGAACATCCAGAGCAGTTAGCCATCCGGGGGGAAACGATGGCCTCGGCGACATCACAGACGCAGGCGGAGCCGACAGATGGGCCGGCTCAGAAGAACTGGGTTGCCTATATCCAGAAGGACCTGCCTGAGCATCTGGACTGGTGGCCCTATACGCTGGGGGCGATCCCGCTCACGCTCTTCGGCCTGCTGGTCGCGACCGGCCTCATGCTGACTTTTTACTATGTGCCTTCGCCGGAGAAAGCCTACGAGAGCGTCGAGCAGATTACCAATGAGGTCTATCTCGGATGGTTCGTGCGGGGGCTGCATAAGTTTTCCGTGGACCTGATGATCCTGTTCGTCCTCTGTCACGTGATTCGGGTGTTTGTCACTTGCGCCTACCGGCCGCCGGGGGAGCTCAAGTGGGTGAGCGGCTCGCTGGTGCTGTTCGTCACGCTGGCCATGGGCTTCACCGGCTATTCGCTGGTCTACGACAATGTCTCCTACTGGGGCATGACCGTGGTCACGAACATGTTGGGAGGGCTGCCGATCATCGGCACCCCATTACTCCATCTTCTGCGTGGGGGGGATGAGGTGTCCGGCGGCACGTTGTTGCGCCTGTACGACCTGCATACCAAGCTGCTGCCGGCGCTCCTCGGAGGTTTGGTGCTGGGACATGTGCTCGTAGTCCGGCTCTTGGGTTTTGCGGAGGTGAAAGGCAGCCGCAAGTTCCATCCTTTCTATCCGGAACATACGATGATGATGGGGGCGGTCGCGGTCGGGCTGTTGGTCCTGCTCACGGACTTAGTCATGATTTTCCCGCCCGGGCTCGGCCCTCCAGCCAATCCGCAAGAGGTGGCTTCCGACGTGTCGCCGCCCTGGTACTTTTCCGCCGCCTACATGTGGATTACCCTGTTA
>JBJTAZ010000269.1:0-2934 GCA_046091085.1 Nitrospiraceae bacterium | reverse complement strand
AGCCGCATGTACCAGGGGTCCATCAAGAACATCAGCCGGGGTGGAATCCAGCTGAGCACGCGGGAAATGTTTGATCTGGGGACCGAGTTCACCTTGTCCTTCAGTCTCCCCAACGGTCTGAAGCTGACCGAAGTGGGCGGACGGGTGACCCACGTGCAGAAGCTCACGGACGATAAAGGCAAGGACTATTGCAAGCTCGGGATCGAATTCGTCAAATGCTCTGACGAGGATCGAGAAAAAATTGTCAATGCCTGGCACACCTCTTTCTGGAAAGACGTGGCGCCGAAAAAACACTGAGATGCCTTCCAGCTAGTGCTCCCCCATGCCCCCTCATGGCGCCTTCCTGCAAGCCCGTGTCTTCCTTCCCGAGCGGTTCGGACGGCTGGCGCCGCTCGTTGACTTTGCGCAGGGTGCGTGCTAGCTTTCGAGGATGAAAAGCCCTGCCTTTTCGTTGAGTTTCGAGGAGTTCCGCGCCCTCGCCGCGCAAGGGAACCTGATTCCCCTGTATCGGGAAATCCTTGCCGACTTCGAGACGCCCGTCTCCGCTTTCACCAAGATCGACCATGGGCCTTCCGCCTACCTGCTGGAAAGCGTGGAGGGCGGGGAGAACTGGGCCCGCTATTCCTTTCTCGGCAGCGGTTCGCCGATCGTCATCCGTGAGGAGAAGGGCGCGCTGCTGATCGTCCGGGGCACGAACATCCAGCGGCTTCCAATTTCCGCCTAGCCGGGGGAGACGCCTCTGGATCGGCTGCGCGACATCATGGCTGCCTATCGTCCGGTTGCCGTGCCGGGGCTTCCTCGCTTCGTGGGCGGAGCGGTCGGCTACCTGGGATACGACATCGTCCGTTATTTGGAAGACATTCCGCCGCGCCGCAAAGACGCGCTGGGCCTGCCGGACCTGGCGTTTCTGATCACCGACACGCTGCTGATTTTCGACAACGTGGCGAAGAAGATCAAGGTGGTCGCGAACGCCCACGTGCCGTCCGGCAAGGAGTCCGACCTGAAGCGGGCCTATACGGACGCGACGGCCCGCATCGAGCGGATGATCGCGCGCCTCCGGCGGCCGCTGCGCCGCACCGACCCGAAGCGGCGGGGCAAACCCATCGCCGGTTCGTCGGACATGGGCCGCGCGGACGTCGAGAAGATGGTGGTGAAGACCAAGGAGTACATCAAGGCGGGCGATATCTTCCAAGGGGTCCTGTCCCAGCGCTGGGAGACGCGGATTCAGACGGCTCCGTTCGAGATTTACCGCGCGCTGCGGCTGGTCAATCCCTCGCCGTACATGTATTACCTGCGGATCGGCGGTGTCGAACTCGTCGGCTCCTCGCCGGAGATTCTGGTCCATTGCGAAGAGGGCACGGTGTCGGTGCGGCCGATCGCCGGCACGAGAAAACGCGGCGCGACGGAAGAGCAGGACCTGGCGCTGGAGCGGGAGCTGCTGGCGGACGCCAAAGAGCGGGCCGAGCACGTCATGCTCGTGGACCTGGGCCGGAACGATATCGGACGGGTCGCCAAGAAGGGCACGGTCAAGGTGGATGCCCTCATGACCGTCGAACGCTATTCCCACGTGATGCACTTGGTCTCCAACGTATACGGGGAGCTGGAGCGGCCCAAGACGGCCTATGATGTGATGCAAGCCTGCTTTCCCGCCGGCACTGTGTCAGGCGCGCCGAAGATCCGCGCGATGCAGATCATCGAAGAGCTGGAGCCGACCAGGCGTGGGCCGTACGCGGGGGCGGTCGGCTACTTCAGCTTCTCCGGCAATATGGACACCTGCATCAACATCCGTACGATCGTGAGCAAGGGCAAGCAGGCCTAGATCCAGGCGGGGGCGGGGATCGTGGCCGATTCCGATCCGGCCCGCGAGTACGAAGAGACGTGCAACAAGGCCAAGGCCATGATGAAGGCCGTCGAATTGGCCGAGCGGGGATTGGAGTGACGGCGGTAGAACGGACATGAGACGCGCATGCTCTTGATGATCGACAACTACGATTCCTTCACCTACAACCTGGTGCAATATCTGGGAGAGTTGGGGGAGGACGTCCGGGTTTACCGGAACGACAAGATCACGCTGGACGAGATCGAGGCGCTGAAGCCGCAGCGGATGGTCATCTCGCCAGGCCCTTGCACGCCGAAGGAAGCGGGAGTGTCGGTGGCTGCGCTCCAGCGGTTCGCCGGCCGGTTCCCGATTCTGGGCGTCTGCTTGGGACATCAATCGTTGGCGGCGGCGTTCGGGGGCGAGGTGCTCCGGGCCGGGCGGCTGATGCACGGCAAGACCTCGATGATCCACCACGACGGCAAGACCATTTTCCGCGGGCTGGCCAATCCTTTTGAAGCGACCCGCTACCACTCCTTGCTGGTGAATCGGGCGAACCTGCCCGCCTGTTTGGAAGTCTCGGCCGAGACCGCCGAAGGGGAAATCATGGGGCTGCGACATACGACCTTGGGTGTCGAGGGTGTCCAGTTTCATCCCGAATCCATCCTGACCGCAGTGGGGATGGACCTGCTGCGGAACTTTCTCAAGCTCTAACCGGTTCTCTGGCCATGTGCCATCAGCTATCGGCCATTTGCTCATGATTAAAACCGCCATCGCAAAACTGGCCGACAAGGCCAGCCTTTCGGAGAAGGAAGCCGAAGAGGTGATGCTGGAGATCATGGGCGGGGCGGCCACCCACGCCCAGATCGCCGCGTTTCTCATGGGACTTCGCCTCAAGGGTGAAACGGCGGACGAAATTTCCGGGTCCGTCAAGGCCATGAGCGCCAAAGCGATCAGTATCCGGGTCGCCGATCCGCTGGTGGTGGATACTTGCGGGACCGGCGGGGACGGGGCCCACACGTTCAACATCTCGACGGTCGTCGCGTTCGTGGCGGCGGGCGGCGGGTTGACCGTCGCCAAGCATGGAGGCAAGGCCGTGTCCTCCAAGTCCGGCAGCG
>JBJTAZ010000268.1:0-4364 GCA_046091085.1 Nitrospiraceae bacterium | reverse complement strand
GCAGCAGCCCCGCTCCTGCCAACGCTTGGACGCGGCGACCGAGTCGTCTTCATGGTCCCAAACCTGAAGTGTGACGCCCCGGACACGGTAGCCCTGCTCGACCAGCAGGGCTGCGGCGACGGAACTGTCCACCCCGCCGCTCATACCGAGGAGCACGGTCGAACCGGTCATGGCTGAATGTCTTGGAGTCGGACTTTCCCGCGGTGAGCAGCCAGATCATGCACGTTTTCATGGTCCGGACGTTCTTGATCCACCCACATGTCCACGCCCATGTCGCACATGCCCTGGAAGCGGGCTCCTTGCTCCATCGAGAAGGAGGGAGACCGAACGTCGCCGATCAGGATGGCGGTTTTCAGCAACTCCACGTTTTCAATGGCGGTGATGTTCGCCTGCAGCTTCCCACCGCTGACGAGAGTGCCCGCGGTGATGATCCCCTTGATGACGGCATGCTCCCCGATGATAAGGGTACCCTTGGTGTGAATTTCCCCTTCGAGGCGGCCGTCGATCCGAACGGTGCCATCGAAATGGACCACGCCCTTGAAATCCACCCCCTTGCCAAGAAAGGTAAAGTTCTCGTCTTCGATGATCGGCGTCTTCTTTGGACCTGTTCGATTCCACATACGGCTTACCCTCCGTTGGCAATCACAGTGGGAGCATCGGCGTTTGCCGACGCTCTCGCTGCAGATGCTGCCTGCGGTCCGCCCTCATCAATCGCGCACATGGTGGCAGTTGAGTTCAGCCCGTTACCCGCTTGATGTTGCCGGTCGGCGCATTGACGGCCCGCAACCCGGCCTCGCGCTGCAGGTCATGGACCTCGGCGCGGGACATCTCGATGCTGCCGTTGAAGAGCACCCCTTCTTCCATGGAGAGCATCGGCGACTTGACCGACCCATTTGAAGCCGACTCCTACGGTTTTCGGTCCAAATTTTCCCCCGCCGCGCAAGGGTTGAGCATACTGAATGAGCCGGTGGAAGGCAAGCAATTCCGATTTTCTTGGCGGCCAGCGCCCGCCAGCCTATCCCAGCAATAGTTCGACGAGGCGGTCCAGTTCGGCCGAGGTAAAATAATCAATCTGGATCTGGCCTCCACTACGTCCCTTGACGATGGCCACCCTGGTGCCCAGGCGCCGTTGTAGCTGCTCCTCCAAATCGGGATAGGTTCGGGCCATACGGCTGGCCCGCTTGGGCTTGGCCGCCTTGGGCTGACTGGTCGCCAACCGCTCGGCTTGGCGCACGGATAATTGCCCCGCAACAATATGGCGAGCGAGTTTAAGCTGCGCCTCCGCTTTCGTCAAGCCGAGTAACACTTTCGCATGACCGGTCGAGAGTTGGCCAGACTCTACTAAGGACTGGATTTCATTGGGCAAATTTATAAGCCTTGCCGTATTGGCTACCGACGACCGTTCTTTACCGATCTGCTGAGCGATAGCATCCTGCGTGAATCCAAACTCTTTGGCCATCCGCTGATAGGCCCGCGCGGCTTCCATCGGAGTCAAGTCTTCCCGCTGAAGATTCTCCAGAAGTGCCAGGACCAGGGATTGTTCGTCCGTGCTGTTCCGGATCGTCACGGGCACGTGGCGCAAGCCGGCCAGTTTAGCCGCGCGCAGACGCCGCTCTCCAGCAATCAACTCGAAGAAGCCGTCGCCCTTGCGACGAACCACGAGCGGCTGCAGGATGCCATGTTGTTTTAAGGAATCGGCCAGTTGAGCCAATTCTGCTTCATGGAACTCGGTTCGTGGTTGGTAGCGATTCGGGATCACCTGCTCGATGGGGACCTGATGCGACTCCCCCCCGGCCGCCGGAGACTTCCCCCCGCCGGTCGGCAACAAGGCATCCAGTCCTTTACCGAGAGCTCGCTTTTCCATGGTTGAGCAACTCCTTGGCTAGGTCGAGGTAGGCCTGGGCGCCGGCCGACGCGGCGTTGTACAACATGACCGGCTTGCCATAACTCGGCGCCTCTGCGAGGGTCACATTGCGGGGAATGACTGTCCGGTAGACTTTCTCTTTGAAGTGCGAGCGGATCTCATCCGACACTTGGCGCGCCAAGCTGTTCCGGGAATCAAACATGGTCAGGAGAATGCCTTCCAACACCAATGCCGGATTCAAGGATTCCTGAATGCGGGCCACATTAGAAAGCAACCGCCCAAGCCCCTCCATCGCGTAATACTCGCATTGCACCGGAATCAACACCGACGACGCGGCGGTCAAGGCATTGATCGTCAACAATCCCAGCGCCGGCGGACAGTCCACGATGATACACTCCGGTGCTACGGGAAGGGTCTGGATCGCCGCTTTGAGCAGCGTCTCACGATCCGTGAGCGCCACAAGCTCAACTTCGGCTCCAGCCAAATCCGCGTTCGCCGGGACGATCTGAAGTCCTGGAATCGCTGTTTGCTGGATCGCATCGCTCGTTGAGATGCCCCGCATGAGGCAATCGTAGACCGTATGCTTCAAGCTTGCCGCATCGATCCCCAAGCCACCAGTGGCATTTCCCTGCGGATCCATGTCAATCACCAGAACCGCCTGGCCTTGGATGGCCAAGGCGGCAGCTAGGTTGATTGACGTGGTTGTTTTTCCAACCCCTCCCTTTTGATTTGCCACGGCAATAATCCGCGCCACATTGCCCCTTTTCATGTTCCGACGGCCAACCAGCGAATCCTCTGTTCCACGTGGAACAATCGAGGCCTAGAGGTGAGACTTCCGCTCCAGAATCGTCAACACCCGTGCACCATAACCCATGGGCAAGGTATAGGCGATTTCCTGCCTGATTTGCAAGTTATCCAACGGGAATTCCCTCTCCAACGATTTCGCCCGACACAAAATCACAATTCCCCGTCGATCGAGTAACGAGACAAACATCTCGCTCAGACTGGCCATATTCACGGCCCTGGTGATGATGTGGGTAAAGCGTGATCTATATTCCGGCTCGCGCGACAATTCCTCGATCCGCTTCGGAATAACGGAGGCTCGGTCAAGCGCCAAGGTCCCAATGATGTGCCGCAGAAAGGCCGTCTTTTTTTGGCTGGGCTCCAGGAGAATGAGATCCAGTTCCGGCTGCATCAATTTGAGAGGGAGTCCAGGAAAACCTGCGCCACTGCCCACATCCAGGAGCCTGGCCTGGCCAGACCAGCTCAACGCCAGGCTACACATGAGCGAGTCCAGGAAATGCTTGATGGCGATCTCCCTCTCATCGGTAATCGCCGTCAAGTTGGTTTTCTTGTTCCAAGCCTGGAGCTCGCGGAAATAGCGCAGACATTGCGAGGCCAGTACAGGAGAGAGCGGGAGATCGAACTGCGCCGCCCCTGCCGCAAGGCTGTGCGAGAATCGCTCCTCATCCGGTTCGCGATGTTCCACGTGGAACATTTACGCCAGACAGTCAGTCGAGGTCAAGTCGCCGGAGGCCATGAAGTCTGCGCTACCTGCGGACGAGGGGCGGCAGAATGAGGAGGGCACCCTATCCTGGAACTGGGCTCTGGCCCTGGCGACGGTCGCGTTCAAGGGCCACTAGGAGCAAGGAGATAGCAGCCGGAGTGATGCCGGAAATGCGAGCCGCTTGGCCGATTGATGCAGGTCGCACCCGCTTCAGTTTTTCCAAGACTTCCCGCGAGAAGCCGATAACGCTATCATACTGAAACCCCAGGGGAATATGCCGCCCCTCCAGCTTTTTGAATGAAGCAATTTGGCTCAGTTGTCGCTTGATATATCCTTCATATTTTACTGTAATTTCAACAGCTTCAGATATTTCATCCGCTCCTGAGTGAGGCCAGCCATAGAGGTCAAGAAGTCCCGCATACCTGACCTCTGGCCGCTTCAACAGGGTGGCCAGGTTGGCATCGGGGGCTACGGCATCCACCTGCCACTCTTCCAGCTTTCGGCGAACCTCTGTGGTCCATTTGAGCTTGGTTTCCCGAAGCCGCTGCACTTCATAATCGATCGCTTCACGCTTGTTTTGGAATTTTGCATAGGCCGGTTCGGACACCAGACCGAGCCCATGCCCGATCTCCGTGAGCCGCAGATCCGCATTGTCCTGGCGAAGCAGCAGTCGGTACTCGGCCCGCGAGGTGAACATACGGTAGGGTTCGCGCGCGTCCTTGGTGATCAGGTCGTCGATCAGGACGCCGATATACGCCTGGGACCGATCGAGCACCAACGGCGGTTGCCCCCGCAACTTCAAAGCGGCATTGATCCCCGCCATAATCCCTTGGGCCGCCGCCTCCTCGTAACCGGAGGTTCCGTTGATCTGACCTGCATGGTACAGCCCCTCGACCAATTTGCTTTCCAACGTCTGGTGCAATTGCCGCGGCGGGAAATAATCGTATTCGATGGCATAGCCGGGCTTGAGCATCGTCGCCCGTTCCAGCCCGG
>JBJTAZ010000267.1:0-6822 GCA_046091085.1 Nitrospiraceae bacterium | reverse complement strand
ACCGGAATCGGATTGGTTTCGTAAAACAGAGCCGTGAACAGCGGGTAGAGCTTGTAGTGGAGCCGCTTGGCCTCCTCGATCCTCCCGGCCAGATAGGCGGCCGTCATCGCCGACATGTCGGCCGGGGCGATGTTGGCGGTCACCGTGATGACGCCCTTGGCGCCCCCCGCCATCATGGGCAGCGTCAGCGCGTCGTCGCCGGCGAGCACCGTCATCCGGTCCCCGCAGGCCAGGATGATCTCGGACACCTGGGGCAGCGACCCGGCGCCTTCCTTGGTGGCGACGATGTTGCGGAGCGAGGCCAGCCTGGCCACGGTGGCCGGCGCCATGTTCACGCCCGTGCGGCCGGGAATGTTGTACAGGACCAGGGGCAGGTCCACGGATTCCGCCACCGCCTTGTAATGGAGGAACAGCCCTTCCTGCGTCGGCTTGTTGTAGTAGGGCGTGATCAGCAGGGCTCCGTCCGCGCCGGCCTTTTTGGCATGCTGGGTCAGCATGATCGCTTCGTCCGTGCTGTTGGAGCCGGTGCCGGCGATCACCGGCACGCGGCGGCGGACCGCTTCCACCGTGAGGGCGACGACCCGGTCATGCTCTTCGTGGGAGAGGGTGGCGGACTCGCCGGTGGTGCCGCAGGGCACGATCCCGTTGGTCCCGTTGGCGATCTGAAACTCAATCAGGTCGCCGAGCGCTTTCTCGTCCACCCGGCCCTTGCGGAATGGGGTGACGATGGCCACATGTGAGCCGGTAAACATGCTTTAACCTCTCGTGAGGCGTGAAACGTGCGGCGATCTAAAAAGAGCTTCGACCCCTTGCGCTGTACGCCTCACCTCTTACGTGTATTACTTCCAGGCGTCCGGGAGAATGCGCCCTTCATACACCGCCCTGGCGTCCCCTTGCAAGTAGACATCCGTGAACGAGCCGTTGCGCTGCGAGAAATAGACCGTCAGCTCCAGTCCGCTCTGGGGCACCAGAGTCACCGGCGATTCCACCTTGGCCACGAGGCTGGCGATCAGGGCCGAGGCGATGGAGCCGGTTCCGCAGGCCAGGGTCTCGTCCTCCACGCCCCGCTCGTAGGTCCGGATGCGGATGCGGTGCGGGTTCAGCACCTTGATGAAATTGACGTTGGTGCCGGCCGGCTGAAACAGCGCATGGTAGCGGGTGGGCCGGCCGATACCCACCACGTTGACCTGGTCAGGATCGTCCACGAGGTACACGCAATGGGGCACGCCGGAATCCAGAAAGTGCGCCGCCCGCTCGCTCCCCTCGACCGGCACCCGCAGATTCAGCCGGAGCCCCTTCGGGTCCGGAAACCGCACCTTCACCGCTTCCGGCTTGCGCCCCGGCGCGTCCGCCACCATTTCTGCTTCGATCATCCCGGCGAGGGTCTCGAACCGCATTGTCTTGGGGGCGATCCGCTTGAGGAACGCGAACCGGGCGGCGCAGCGCGCGCCGTTGCCGCTGAACTCCGCCTCGCTCCCGTCCGCGTTGAACAGCCGCCAGCGGAAATCCGCCCGCTTGGAGGGCTCGATCAGGATCAGCCCGTCGCCGCCCCCGGACTTGCGGTGGGCGCAGACCTTGGCGGCCAGCGCGCTGGCGCGCCGCGGGCCCACGACCTTCTTGCGGTTGTCCACCAGAATGAAGTCGTTGCCGCTGCCGGACAGTTTCATGAACGGAATCGGTCGCTCTGTGACTTGCCTGGCCATGGTCGCTGTGCCCCTCGGTTACGTGAGAAAGTCCGGAATCGCCTCGCCGCGCACCAGGTCCTCCTGGGTTTCCCGCGACCGGACCACGTGAATCTCCCCGCCCCTGACCAACACTTCCGGGACGCGGGGCCGGGAATTGTAATTCGACGACATCACGAACCCAGAGGCGCCGGCGCTCATCACGGCCAACAGGTCGCCGGGCTTGGCTTCGGGCATGGTCCGGTCTTTCGCGAGAAAGTCGCCCGATTCGCACACGGGGCCGACGATGTCCACTGTCGCCGGTTTGGCCTGAGTCTCCCGGACGTGCCGAATCTCGTGGTAGGCGCCATACAGGCTGGGCCGGATCAGGTCGTTCATGGCCGCGTCCACGATCACGAACCGCTTCGATTCGCCGTCCTTGTTGTAAAGCACTTTCGTCAGCAACACGCCGGCGTTCCCGACGATCGAGCGGCCCGGCTCCATGATGAGCATGCACTTGAGGTCGCGAAGCAGCGGCGAGACGGCTTCCGCCAGCTGCTGTGGCTTCGGCGGCACTTCGTCGTCGTAGGTGATGCCCAGCCCGCCCCCGATGTTGATGTACCGGAGATGAGTGCCCCGCGCCTTCAACTGCTCCACCAGCGCGAGGATCTTTTTCAGTGCGTCCACGAAGGGCGTCAGGTCCGTGAGCTGCGAGCCGATGTGCTTGTGCACCCCGACCACCTCGATGTGCGCCAGGGACGAGGCCAGCTGGTATTCCTCCAGCGCGCGGTCCGCGCCGATGCCGAACTTGCTCTTTTTGAGCCCCGTGGAAATGTATGGATGCGTCTTGGGGTCCACGTCGGGGTTGATCCGCAAGGCCACCCGCGCCTTCACGCCCAGCTCGCCGGCCACCGCGTCGATGGCCCGGAGCTCGGCCGAGGATTCGACGTTGAACATCAGCACGTCGGCTTTGAGCGCGGCGCGAATCTCCTCGGGGTTCTTGCCGACGCCGGCAAAGACGATCTTCGACGGCGGCACCCCCGCCTTCAGCGCGCGGTAGAGCTCCCCGCCCGAGACGATGTCCGCGCCGCTCCCTTCCTTGGCCATCAGCCGCAGCAGGCCGATGTTGGAGTTGGCCTTCATCGCAAAGGCGATGATGTGCGGCAGGCCCTGAAAGGCGCTGTCGAAGGCGCGGAAGTTCCGAGTCAGCGACGCATGGCTATAGATGTAGCAGGGCGTGCCCAGCTCCTTGGCGATCCGGCTGAGGGGCACGTTCTCGCAATACAGTTCCCCGTTCTTATAGTGAAAGTCGTTCATGCTCGATCCTCGTCATGCGCTTATCGCGGCATCAACAGTTCTTGGTTCTCGTCTTCTGGGCGATCTTCTTCCGGCTCCGGTTCTGGTTCCTTGGGCTTGGCCGGTTGCGGCTGGGCCTTGGCCTGGGCCTGTTCCCTGGCCAGCTTGGCCGCCACGCCGATCTCCTCGGGGGGGATCGGTGGCCCGACCGTTCCGCAGCCGGACAGGGCCGCGAGCCACAGGGCGCCGATCAGGAACGAACGCGTCATCGCAAGGCCCGCTCCCAGGTTTTGATCCGGGCGGCGACCCGGTTGCCCGCCGTCCCGCCGATCTGGGCTTTCCGCGCGATCGCCCCCTCGACCGTGATGACGGCCAGCGCGTCCTTCCCGAACCGGTCCGAAAAGGATCGCAAGTCGGCCAGCGTGAGGTCGCGCAAGTCGCGGCGGCGATCCACGCAAGCCCTCACGATACGGCCGGTCACGGCATGCGCCTGGCGGAACGGCATACCCTTCGTGACCAGGTAATCGGCCAGCTCGGTCGCCAGCAAGAAGCCGGAATCGACCGACGCGGCCAGGGCCTTGCGGTTCACCGTCAGGCCTTTGAGCAAGGCCGCCAGCACCTCGACCGACGCGGCAGTCGTGTCGAGCGAGTCGAACAGGGCATCCTTATCTTCCTGCAGGTCCCGGTTGTAACTGAGCGGCAACCCCTTCAGCGTCGTCAGCATCGCCAGCAAGTGGCCGTACACGCGGCCGGTCTTGCCGCGGACCAATTCGGGCACGTCCGGATTCTTCTTCTGCGGCATCATGCTGCTGCCCGTGCAGAAGGCGTCCGGCAGGTCCACGAACCGAAATTCCTGAGAGGACCAGAGGATCAGCTCCTCGCTCAGCCGAGACAGGTGCATCATGATCAACGACAGGGCCGCCAGGGTTTCCACCACGCAGTCCCGGTCGGAGACCGCGTCCAGGCTGTTCTCCGTGACCCGCGGGAATCCCAGGAGCTTGGCCGTGTAGGTCCGGTCCACCGGATAGTTGCTGCCGGCCAAGGCGCCGGACCCCAGCGGCATGACGTTCGCGCGGACCAGCGCGTCACGCAGGCGGCCCTTGTCCCGTTCCAGCATCTCGACGTAGGCCAACAGGTGATGCGCGAGCAGCACCGGCTGGGCTCGCTGCAAGTGCGTATACCCGGGCATGGCCACATCCTGATGGGCCCGCGCCTGGGCGACGAACGATCGCTGAAGTTGGGTCAGGCCGTCGAGCAACCGGCCGAGCGCCTCCCGCAGATACAGCCGCAGGTCCAGGGCCACTTGGTCGTTCCGGCTCCGGCCCGTGTGCAGCTTCCCGCCCACCGGCCCGATCATTTCCGTGAGCCGGCGCTCGATGGCCATGTGAATGTCCTCGTCCTGGGGGACGAAGGGGAACCGGCCCTTCTCCAACTCGGTGCGAATGGCCGCCAACCCGCGCAGGAGCGTGGCCACTTCCCGTCCGGTCAGGACCCCGGCTTTTCCCAAGGTCTTCGCATGGGCGATGCTGCCCTCGATGTCATGGGCATAGAGGCGGCGATCCACGACTAACGAGGAGGTGAAGGCCTCCACTAATTCGTGAGTCCGTTCCGTGAAACGACCGGCCCAGAGCTTGGCTGCTCCGGCTGAACGTGCTTTCTTTTTCATCGCGATGTCAGCGCGTCCCCTTCTTCCGTTGCGTCCGGATCGCCAGGCGCAGCGCGTTGAGGCGGATGAACCCTTCCGCATCCTTCTGCCGATAGGCTTCGTCTTCCTCGAAGGTCGCCAGGTCCAGCCGATAGAGCGACCGCTCGGACTTCCGCCCCACCACCGTGCAGGACCCCTTGTAGAGCTTCACGCGTACCGTGCCGTAAACGTCCTTCTGCGCTTCGTCGAAGGCGGTCTGCAGCATCAGCCGCTCCGGGGCATACCAGTAGCCGTAATAAACCAGCTCGGCATAGCGGGGAATCAAGCTGTCCCGCAGGTGCAGGACCTCCCGGTCCAGCGTCAGGGACTCCAAGCCCCGGTGCGCCGCGTGGAGAATGGTGCCGCCCGGCGTCTCGTAGACGCCGCGGGACTTCATGCCCACGTAGCGGTTTTCCACCAAGTCCACCCGTCCGACTCCGTGCTCGCCTCCCAGGCGGTTCAGATGGGCCAGGAGCGTGGCAGGGCTCATGCGTTTCCCATCCACGGCCACCGGATTGCCCTGCGCATACTCGATCTCCACATAGCGGGGCTTGTTCGGCGCCTTCTCCGGCGAGACCGTCAACTGGAAGATTTCATCGGGCGGCGCCGCCCAGGGGTCCTCCAGAATGCCGCCCTCGTAACTGATGTGGAACAGGTTCGGGTCCGTGCTGTAGGGCTTGGCCTTGGTGGCGGTGACCGGGATGCCGTAGGTCTCCGCGTACTCGATCAGCTCGCCCCGCGACTTCATCGTCCACTCGCGCCAGGGGGCGATGATCCGGACCCGCGGGTCCAGCGCCATGTAGGTCAGCTCGAACCGGACCTGGTCGTTGCCCTTGCCGGTCGCGCCGTGCGAGACCGCATCGGCCCCTTCCTTCTGCGCCAGCTCGATCTGCCGCTTGGCGATCAAGGGCCGGGCGATCGACGTCCCCAACAGATAGGTGCCCTCGTAGACGGCGTTGCCCCGCAACATCGGGAAGACGTGATCTTTGACGAAGGTCTCGCGCAGGTCTTCGACATAGACCTTCGAGGCGCCGACCGCCAAGGCCTTGGCCTTCACCGCCTTCAGGTCCTCCCCCTGCCCTAGGTCGGCGCAGAAGGCCACCACCTGGCAATCGTAAGTTTCCAACAGCCAACGGAGAATCACCGAGGTGTCCAGGCCGCCCGAGTAGGCCAGCACGACTTTCTTGATCGCGTTCCGTTTCATGGTCTCCTTCTCGCGTGCGAGGGGTTGCGGCGCGCCTGTCCCAGCAGTTCCGCCAGGATGGCTTTCTGCATGTGCAACCTGTTTTCCGCCTGGTCCAGGAAGGCCGATTTCGGGCGGTCGATGAGGGCGGCCGTGATCTCCTGCCCCCGGTGCGCCGGCAGGCAATGCAGGACGATGGCGTCGGGCTTGGCCTCCTTGGCCAGCCGTTCGTTGAGTTGATAGGGGGCCAGATCCTTCAGGCGCCGGGCTTCTTCCTGCTCCCGTCCCATGCTGATCCACACGTCGGTATAAAGCGCGTCCGCGTCTTTGACCGCCGCCAGAGGGTCCGCGACGATCTCGATCGTCGCGCCGGTAACTGCCGCCTCGGCCTGCGCCGCGCGCACGACCTGCCGGTCCGGCTCGTACCCGCTCGGGCAGGCCAGGCTGATCGTCATGCCGGTTTTGGCCGCGGCTTCGATCAGCGAGTTGGCCACGTTGTTGCCGTCTCCCACATAGGCCAGTTTCAGTCCGCGCAGCCGCCCCTTCCGCTCCTGAATCGTCAGCAGGTCCGCGAGGGCCTGGCAGGGATGGCAGAGGTCCGTCAACCCGTTGATGACGGGGATCGTCGCCTCGCGCGCCCATTCTTCGACGGTCGCATGGTCGTAGGTCCGAATCACCAACCCGTCCAGGTACCGGGAGAGCACGCGGGCGGTATCCGCCACGCTCTCGCCGCGGCAGAGCTGGATGTCCGCCGAGGAGAGAAACAGGGAGCAGCCGCCCAACTGGTTCATCCCGGCTTCGAAGGACACCCGCGTTCGCGTGGAGGGTTTTTCGAACAACAGACCGAGGGTCATCCCGCGCAGGGGTTGGTGCAAGGTCCCGCGCCGCCGCAGAGCTTTGAGCCTGGCCGCCAGCGCGAGCAAACGGCTGACGCGGGCGGGCGCGATCGCCGCCACGGTCAGCAGATCTTTACCCGCCGGCGATCCGACTGCCGGCCG
>JBJTAZ010000266.1:0-27733 GCA_046091085.1 Nitrospiraceae bacterium | reverse complement strand
CCGAACGGTTCCGGAAAAAACACGACGTTGAAAATTTTGATGGGGCTCATGCGGGCCACGAGCGGAGGCGCCGAGATCCTGGGGAAACCGCTGGGCGATGTGCCGATCCGCCGCCGCATCGGATTTCTTCCCGAGTCCCCCTATTTCTACGAGTACTTGACCGCGGAAGAATTCTTGGCCTTCTACGGCCACTTGGCCGGGTTGGAGCGGGTCGAGCTTGGCCGGAAGATCACCCAATTGCTGGATTTGGTGGGATTGGCCGATGCGAGGCAGCGGCAGTTGCGCAAGTTTTCAAAAGGCATGTTGCAGCGGATCGGCTTGGCGCAAGCGCTCATCCACGATCCGGATCTGGTCGTCCTGGACGAGCCGATGTCCGGGTTGGATCCGATCGGGCGCAAGCAGGTGCGCGACCTGATTTTGAGCCTGCGGGATCAGGGCAAGACGGTGTTTTTCAGCACGCACATCATTCCCGACGTCGAGATGATTTGCGATCGGGTCGCGATCGTGGTCAAGGGCAGGCTCCTGGCAGAAGGCCGCGTTGACGAGTTGGTCAATCCGGGCCATGCGCAATCCGTCGAAGTCGTTTGCGAAGGCATCAAGGCTGGCGAGGTGGCGGCGATCACGGCGGCAGCCAGCCGTGTGTTGCAACGGGGAGATCATTCACTGGTGGTGCTGCCCGGTCCGGATCGCGTGGAGCCGGTCCTGGCCGCCATCAGGGCTCACGGCGGCAAGCTGGTGGCGGTCACGCCGCAAAAGGGCTCGCTGGAAGAACTGTTCATGGCCCAATCGGCCGCGCAGGCTGCCGGCTCAAGGAATCAGGCGGCGGGCATCGGGGTACCGAAGTAGCCATGTGGCGCATCGCCGTCATTGCCGTGAACACCTGTCGTGAGAATCTTCGCGATACGATTCTTTACAAACTCCTGTTTTTCGCCTTGCTGCTGATGGGTGGGTCCGTCCTCTTGGCGGACCTGACGATCATGGAGCACCGGCGGATCGTCATCGACATGGGGTTGGCCACCATGAATCTCGCGGGGGTGGTCATCGCCGCGTTTGTCGGGATCGGCTTGGTCGGGAAAGAAATCGAGCGGAGGACCGTCTATACGATCTTGGCGAGGCCGATCAGTCGGACGCAGTTCATTCTGGGCAAGTATCTGGGGCTGGTGCTGACCCTGCTCGTCAACGTGACGTTCATGCTGGCGGTGTTTCTTGTCACGCTCTGGGTGTATCACACTCCCCTCCATGCGGCGCTCTTCCAGGCCGTGGGGCTGATCTTCGTTGAGCTGCTGCTCGTCACCGCCCTCGCCCTCTTTTTTTCGACGTTCAGCACGACGACCTTGAGCGCGATCATGACATTGGGCTTCTACGTCATCGGGCACGTGACGACGGACCTCAAGGGATTGGGGGAGAACAGCCAGCACGCCGCCGTCCAGATGGTGGTGACGTGGCTGTACTACCTGTGCCCCAATCTGGAAGTGTTGAACGTCAAGGGGCAGGCGTCCGCCGGCGGGATCGTGGAGGCGTCCTATGTGGCGGTGGCGTCGTTGTATGGGCTTTTATATGCCGGGCTGCTGCTGACGGCGGCGTGCGCGGTGTTTCGCAGTCGGGATTTTTAACAAGGAACGGGTACGGACAGAGGAGGCGTCTGATGAGCGTGCTGGAGAAGATCAAGGACCGGTCGGCTGTGATCGGAGTCGTCGGGTTGGGGTATGTCGGGCTTCCCCTGGCGGTGCTGCAGGCCAAGACCGGCTATCGCGTCATCGGGGTGGACGAAGTCGCCGACAAGGTGGAGCGGGTGTCGCGGGGTGAGAACTACATTTCGGACGTGGACAGCGCCGAACTGAAGGAGGCCGTCACAACCGGGAAACTCTCCGCCACGAGGGACTTTTCGGCCTTGCGGGGCTGCGATGTCGTCATGATTTGCGTGCCGACTCCGTTGACCAAAAACAAGGAGCCGGACATCAGCGCCGTCGTCTCGGTCACGCGGCAACTGGCCACATACGTGCATCCCGACATGCTCGTGGTGCTCGAGAGCACCACCTATCCCGGCACGACCGAGGAAGTCATGCTTCCGATCTTGACTGGGGGCGGCTTGAAAGTCGGGCAGGACATCTTCGTGGCCTTCTCGCCCGAGCGGGTGGATCCGGGCAACCGGTCGTTCAAGACGCACAATACCTTCAAGTTGGTCGGCGGGGTGACGCCGGCCTGCCTGACCGTCGCGCGCACGTTCTATGAACAGTCCATCGTCAAGATTTTTTCCGTGTCGTCGCCACGAGTGGCTGAGATGACGAAGGTGTTCGAGAACGTGTTCCGGTCCGTCAATATCGCCTTGGTCAACGAACTGGCTCAGCTCTGCGACCGGATGGGCCTGAACGTATACGAGGTGATCGACGCGGCCGCCACCAAAAACTTCGGGTTCATGCCCTTTTACCCGGGGCCCGGCGTCGGTGGCCACTGCATCCCGCTGGACCCTTACTATCTTGCGTGGAAATCTAAGGAATACGACATCCATACCCGGTTCATCGAGCTGGCCGGGGAGATCAACGAGGGCATGCCCTACTACGTGCTGGCCAAGATCCAGCGGCTTCTCAATCAGCGTGGCCACTGCCTCAACGGGTCGGAGGTACTGGTTCTGGGCGTGACGTACAAGGCGGATGTGGCTGATTGGCGCGAAACCCCGGCACTCAAGGTCATGGAACTCTTGCAGAAGGAACAGGCCAAACTGGTCTATGCGGACCCCTTCACTCCGTCGGTGGATATCGAAGGGCGATCCTACAGGGCCGTAGAGGTCACGGACGATCTGCTGCGCCGTTGCGCCTGCGCCGTGATCCTGACGGCCCATTCGGCCTTCGATTACGAGCGGATCGTCAAGCTGGCTCCGGTCGTGTTCGACACGAGGAACGGCACGAAGCACGTGAAAGACAAGAAGGACAACGTGGTGCTGCTCTAGACCGGACACCGCATCGTACGGACGAGTCAGAGCATTCAGTCCATCCGTCCCATGCCGATTGACGGCTCGAAGATGGTGGGAGAGCGTCGGTGGCGTTAACCGGGAGACAGAAGCGCGAGCTGGCGCTCATCGTGGGGCTCTCTCTCCTCACGATGGCGGCGTTGGTGGCCGGCGGCTGCTTCGATTTCACCCTCTCCACGCGATCGGTGGTATTTTTCGAAGGGGGCTGCGGTCCGCGGCTTTGGGCCAACGGACTCCAGTGCCAACGCGACGGGGCCTGGGAGGACCGCCAGAACGGGTGGGCGGTCAAGGTCGGAGGGCAGGGCCATCTTCTCGCCAGGGTGGAGCTCGACCCTGAGTCGAGGCTGACGCGCTTCTTGGCCGGTGGGCGGGCCGATCGAAACGCACGGTTTTCGGTCATGGCGCTTGGCATGGCAGACCCGAGCCTTCGAATTCGGGTTGCCGTCTCTTCCGACGGGCGTACGTTTACCACGCTGGACCACCAGCTCGCTGTTGACGGAAAAAAAGTCCCGCTCACGTCTCTCAAAAACGGCGAGGACAGGCTCTGGGTGAAGCTGGATATTCCCGGCGATGGCGTCGTGTCAGGGACGTCGCCGGGCGTCCTCTCGCGCATCCAATTCATGGCCGCCAAGGCGCCTCTCGTGCTGCCGAATCTGGCGATCGCCGCGCTTCTCGTGCTAACGCCGATCCTGGCCTACTATCTTCGCATCGCTACAGAAGGCCGGTGGGCCTTGGTTTATGCGTTGGGTGTCCTTTGCGGGTTGGCCGTGTTGGTGGAGGCGATCACCCAAACCTGGACGAGGGCGGAGAATCCCATTCGCTGGTGGGAATTGATCACGGACGGCGAGGAACGGGACCTCTACCTCTTCATTCCCTACCTGATCCTATTGGGGCTCCTCGGCTGGCATCGCTGGGGAGGCGAGCGGCCTGCGGTGTCGGCTGCAGTATGGAGCCGGTTCGCGTTGGCCGGCCTGTTCGTCTGGGGATTGGGCCGACGGATCGTCGCTTTTTCCCACATGCTCGATCAGAAACTGGAAACGGACGTGGTGGCCTACCGGGAGATGGCCAGGACGTTGACCGACCCCTACGACACCGCGTTCCGTGAACCGCTGTGGATTTGGATCACCAAAGGATGGCTGACCGTCGCCGGCTGGGAGGCGCCACAGATCCGCGCCCTGTCTCTCATCTTTTCGTTGGTGGTGATCGGCCTGGCCTACAAGGTCTTTCGCGACTATACCGGACGCCCGATGATCGGCGGTCTGGTGGCGGTCCTCCTCTTCATGAATCCCTATCTGATCCGGCTGAGCGTGCGCGGGTTCAGGGAGGAAGCCTACACCGCGGCCCTGCTGGTCGTCGTGTATTTCGCGCTCGTGCCGACGCCGAAGCTGTCGCTGCGTCTCCAGGCGGTGGGGCTGGCCTTGGCCGGCGCCGTGGCCCAGTTGATCCGTTTCAATAGTTACGCGTTTCTCGTCCCGCTGTTGTTGGTCTGGGCCTGGAGGAAGACGCAGCGCCGATGGGGGTACGTCGCCGTGCCGGCGCTGTTCATTCTTGCGGTGTCGCTGCCCCACGTGATCCATAACTACAAGGCCTACGGCGATCCGTTGTACAGCGTCAATTTCCACTTCACCTGGTTCCGGAACTACGAATTCGTCGTCAAGAAGGGCTTGTTCTGCGAGGGCTGCCCGACGCGAGACCAGTATTACGATACGCCCTATGCCGGCCCGCCCATCAGCGGGTTCCAGTATATTTTCGGCCTGCACAGTATTCCGGAAATTGTCGGCATCATGATGCAGGGCTATTGGAAAATGTTCCTGAGCCCATCCGACTGGTTGGAGGCGAAAATCGGCACGAGGTCCGTCGGCGGCTACGGGCTGTACCTGCTCGGGCTGGGGCTGGTATTGGCCAACCGTTATCGTGAAATGGTCCTGCTCATCCTGTGCCTCGCCAGCTTTCTTCCGTTCCTGGCGACGAACAATATCGAAGTGCGGGTGGCGGCCTACCTCGCGCCCTTCACGACGTTTCTGTTGGCCTATGGGATCTGGTGGACGGGCAGTCAAGCCCTACGTCTTGGAACGGCGATCGTCGAGGGCGACAACCGGCAGACAGGCTCAGTCAATCTGGATGCCGCCGCGATGGACCGGCGGCCGCCGAACGCCGAGTGAGCGTATAAGCGAATGGTTCGAAACGACCACGGACTTGTTGCAGCCAAACGGGAGTCTGGCCCAATGGCCGCATGCGGAGCAGAATCCAAGCGCACAGGCGACGAGACCGATGCCCGGCGCCCGCTGAGGATCTGCTTCATCTCTTCGCAAGTCTATGGACTGTTTCATCCGAGCTCCGGACTGCCCGTCGGCGGCGCGGAAGTTCAGATCGCCTCGTTGGCCAGGGAGTTGTCGCGCGATCCGCAGTTCGAGATCGTGATCTTGACTGGAGACGGCACACGGTCGGCCAGGGAACGCGAAGGGGCCATCACGGTCGTGCTGGACCCGCTGTATGCGGCGCCCCGGGCCTATCGTCAGGATGGCACGCATGCCTCGGCCGCGGAGGCGCGCGGGCTGACGATGTGGGAGCGCATGAAAGAGCGAGGCCAGCGGTACGTCAGGCAATGTCCCAGTCCGCTGGCCACTGCCATGCGCGCCGTCGTTCGCGGAGGATATGCCTGCCGGCGATGGGCCAAATCGGTGCCTCCGGTCCTGGCGGTCCTGCAGAAGATTCGCGAAGGGCGGAGGGCCTTCCGATGGTTCCGGTTGTTCCGCTCGATCCGCGCCGATGTATACGTGACGCGCTGCGCGTCGGCGCAAGTCAAGAACATGCAGACCGCCTGTTCGCTCCTGCGTCGTCCGTTTGTGTACATGGTCGCCCATGAGATGGATGTGTCGGGGGAATATACGCGGGCGAATCCAACGGCCGGGAAGCTGTTCGAGGAGGGATTGCGGCGCGCCGATGCCATCGTGTGCCAGCATGGAGGGCAGGCCGAGCTGCTTCGGGCCCGCTACGCTCGCGACGCGCAGGTGGTGCGGTCGATCTGTCCGTCGCCGGTCCGGTCTGGCGCCGCCGAGTCCAAGAAGGCCATCCTCTGGATTGCGAGGTCCGACTCATGGAAGCAGCCGGAGCTCTTCATGGATTTGGTTGGCCGCCTGCCGAACGAGTCGTTTGTGATGGTGTCGCCGCTCAGCCAAATGGAGCCCGAGATCTTGAGCGGGCTGAAGGCGCGCGCCGAGCGGATGGCAAACCTGCGCTTCATGGAACGAGTGCCTTTCGGAGAGACCGCCGCACTGTTCGACGAAGCCAAGGTCTTCGTGAACACCTCGAAATGGGAGGGATTTCCGAATACGTTCCTGCAGGCGGCGGCATGCGGGACGCCGATCGTGTCCTGGGCGGTCAACCCAGACGACGTGTTGGACCGGTACCATTTCGGGTTGTGCGCCCATGGCGACACGGCTCGCTTGGAAGAGCTGGTCCGCTTGGTGTGCGCGGATGACGCGCTGCGAGCGGAATTGGGCCGGCAAGGCCAGCGGTATGTGCGTGAGCATCACGATCCGGCGGTGGTGGCCGGGCAATTTGCGGACCTGTGCCGATCGCTGACCTGTGGCCATGCGGCGAGCCGCGGCCGGTCCTGCGGTTCCGTTCATGAGGTCCGCGGTTCACTCACGGTTCAGTAGGGGCAATGGAAGAGAGAAGGTGGATGCGGTGATCGGCAAGGAATGTGTTCGCCTCGCGAGGCTGACGGCCAACTTGGCGCGCGTCGAGTTCGATTCCCAGCGGAAGGAAACCCTGCTGGGCCTCATCTGGGTCGTGTTGTGGCCGATGCTGCAAGTCGCGGGCTTCCTGCTGGTGTTCCACTTTGTGCGTGGCGGAAGCCGCCAGACGGATTCCGCCGTGATTCTTACGGCCTATCTCGGCGTCCTGGTCTGGAGCACGGCGGTTGGGGTGCTGATGAGCAACCTGCGCATCCTGAGCGCGAATCGAGAATTGATCACGCACATTCGGTTCCCCGTCTCCATTCTGTCGGTGGTGGATGTGACGGTGAAATATGTCATGTTTCTCGTGCAACTGGTTGTGGCGTTGGGCATCTGGCTGGCCATGGTTCCCACCGACCAGTGGTATCTGGCGCTGGCCTATCTGCCGCTGTACCTCATTGCCTTTTATTGCGTCCTGGTGGTGGTGGCCTGGCTCTCGTCGCTGGCCGGCCTGGCGGTTCCGGTAGTGGCCTCCATCCTGCCGCCGATGCTCGTGGTGCTCCTGGCCCTGTCGCCGGTGTTTCAGCCGGATCCTCATGCCTTGCCGTGGATCATCCAACGGATCAACGACGTCAATCCGTTTTCCATGTTGGTCTCGGTCTTTTATGCGACGATCGGCCTGTCGCAAGCCGGCCCGAGCGCGCCGATTTCGCTTCTGGCCGGCTCGCTGGTCGCGGTGGTCTGTGCGCACTCTTTGGTGAGCGTCTTCTATCGCAATGTGGCCAGGGTGATCTAGTGGGAATGGCGAACAGGGCGCAGTCTCCGACGCTTCCGGCTGGGGCCGTGGACATTCGTAATCTGACCTTCGAGTATCCGCTGTACCGGAACTTGGCCGTCGATCGGCTTCGCGCGGTGATCGGGCTGGCGGTGCCGCGCCTTCAACCCAACGTTCAGCGGGTCTTGGATGCGGTCTCGTTTGCGGTCAAACCCGGCGAGATCGTGAGCATCGTCGGGAGCAATGGGGCGGGGAAAACCTCCCTGCTGCGCGTCGTGTCCGGAGTGGTCGGCCCGTCCGCCGGCACGGTGTCGGTGGGCGGGCGGGTCATGGCTTTGCTGGCCATGGGCGCAGGCTTCAGGCAGACGCTCACGGGGCGCGAGAACGTGATCTACAACGGGCTGCTCTGGGGGCTCGACAAACGTGAAGTCGAAGCGCTGCTCCCGGAGATCGGCGAATTTTCCGAACTGAAAGACGCTCTGGACCAGCCCTACTTCACCTATTCGTCCGGCATGCAGGCGCGCCTGGCCTTTTCCTTCGCGTCCCGCATGCCGTCCGACATCGTCATTCTCGACGAGACCTTGGCGGCCGGCGACGCCAGATTTGTGACGAAATGTTACGGCTACCTCAAGCAAATGCATGCGTCCGGGAAGACGATTCTGTTCGTGTCGCACAATTTGGGCGAGGTGGCCCGCCTCAGCTCGCGCGTGATCGTGCTGGAGCAGGGCCGTGTGACCTTCGACGGCGGAGTCTTGGAAGGGCTGAAACAGTACGAGCACGCACTGTCAAAGTCCTGGTCCGGCGCCGATGGGGACGTCATGAAGGGGGAAGGCCAGGAGGGCCTGTCCGTGTCCGTGGACGTGCGGGATGAAGCAGGGCAGGCGCTGACGGTGGTGGAGATCGGCCAACGCGTTATGTTGGAGATGACGATCGATTCTTCACAGACACGGGGAGGATCGTTTGTATTCCTCCGCCTGAATAACAGGGCCAACGACCGACTCTATTCCTATCTCATGCCGAATCGCTGGGAAGCGCTGCGCGAAAGCTTGCCGGATCGCTACGGTTACTGTGTCGATATCGGGACGGGCAGGACCAGGATCACGTGGACGCTTCCTCATTGGATCTGTGGCGAAGGCAGTTATGTGTGGGAAGCCTATGTCGGTCCGTCCTGCGAATCGAATGCTCCGGATGTGTCCGGGGGGCGCTTTTGGCGACAGCTTGGCGCGGTCACCTCAATATACGGCAATGCGTACCTGAAGGGCGCCCAGAGTGTGGCGGAAATGCCAGTGGAACGCGTGAGCGTGAGCCGGTTGACATCATAAACAGAATGACAGGCAAGGCAATCTCCAGTTTGTGCGGTCGCGTATATGCATAGCCACGAGAGCGTGATGGCCAAACATATGTACTGGTCGCCGGAGGCCGTTGGAAAGTTTTGGGCCGGCGTGGCCCGGACGAGACTATCCGAGCTGAGCTTTTCCAAGCACAATGCGGAGCATCTGATCGAGGTGATGGCGCCGTATTTGAAGCCACAGGGGCGGCATCTTGACTTCGGAGCCGGCGACGGAGATCTCGTGAAAGCCCTTATTCACAAGGGGTATCCGACGGCGGCATACGAACCGGCCCAGGCGCGCGCCTCAAAGATACTTGCGGAGATGACCGCACATCCGAAATTTCTCGGCCTCGCCGGTTCCGATGCGCCTCAGCGCTTCGATGCCGTGTTGATGGTCGAGGTGATCGAGCACATTCTCGAGCCGGATTTGGAGGAGGTCTTTCAAACGGTACGGTCGCTGCTGGCTACGGACGGAGCCTTGATCGTCACGACGCCTTTGGCCGAAGACCTCGAGCTCGGTTCGGCCTATTGTCCCTGTTGCGATACGGTGTTTCATCGGTGGCAGCACGTGCGCAGCTTTACGGCGGAGAGCGTGGAAGCGTTCTTGCGGCGGTACGGGTTCGAGCCTCTCGTGGGCCGCGTGGTGGACTTTTCAGGAAACCGGCTCCTGACCGAAGATTTGCGAAGCATGAACGAGGAGATTAATGACCTATACGGACGGCTTTCCCGAACGTTTGGGGCGAGGATCAAGCGGTTGCTGACCGGACAACGGGAAGAGCGGACGAGGTTTGCGAGGGTCTCGCTGACGGGATCGCCGACGCATCTGTTCTATGTGGGAAAGCCGCAGTCGTCGTAGGTGAGCGAATGTTTTCCGTCGAATATCTCCACGTGATTCGGCGGTATGAAATTCAGAGGATTGTCCGTCATTTTCCGCCGGGTGCCCGTGTTCTGGAAATTGGCGGTGGGACGGGGTACCAGGCCAGTCTGAGTGCCGAACAGGGGTTCGACGTGGTGTCCATCGATGTTGCGACCTCCAATTATCGGGAGGACCGGGTGTTTCCCGTCACGGTCTACGATGGACGGGTCTTCCCCTTCCAGGCGGGAACCTTCGACATCGTGTTTTCGTCGAACGCGCTCGAACATATCGTGGAGTTGCCGCAGATCCACCGGGAAAGCCGGCGGGTATTGAAGCCCGGCGGCTCTTGCGTACACGTGATGCCGACGGCGGTCTGGCGATTTTGGACAAGCGTGACGCATTACGTCGAATTGCTGCAACGGTGGGCGGCGCTGAGTCCCAGGCTGCTGCCACAGCGCTTCAGCCGGTCCGGCCTCATGGAGTCCCTGGAGGTATTCAAGCAGATGGGGAGGCTGGCCAAAGACTATGCGTTGCCACCCCGCCATGGGGAGACCGGCAATGTCTTGACGGAATTGTGGACGTTCAGCCGGCGTCATTGGGTGAAGCATTTTCGGCTTGCCCGCTTTACGCTGGATTGCGTCGAGCCGATGGGATTGTTTTATACCGGCAACATGGTGTTGGGTAGACGTTGGGCCTTGCCGTCGCGCGAGCGTGTGGCGGCGTTCTTGGGATGCGCCTGCATCCTCTACAAGGTTCGGCCGACGGCCTAGAGGCCGGTCGAACCGAATCCGGAACATCAAATCTATGTGCGGAATCGCCGGACAGATCACCGCAGACCGTCGGCCGGTGGACCCTCGCGCGATCGCGGCGATGGGGGCCAGCCTTCGACATCGGGGGCCGGATGATGCCGGCGTGTATGTCCGCGGCCATGTGGGCCTGGCCCATCAGCGGCTGAGCATCCTGGACCTGAGCCGTGCCGGCCATCAGCCGATGTCGAACGAGGCCGGCACCGTCTGGATTGCGTTCAACGGGGAGATCTACAACTATGAAGAGTTGCGCGGCCGGCTCCGGTCGCCGCGCGCCTTCCGGTCCCGGACCGATACGGAGGTGGTACTCGCGCTCTATGAAGATTACGGCGTCGAGTGCCTCCGGCTTCTGCGCGGGATGTTCGCCATCGCAATTTGGGACGAGCCGCGGCAGCGGCTCATGCTGGCGCGGGATCGGCTGGGGAAAAAGCCGCTCTTCTACTCGGTGGATCAGCGGGGGCTCCGGTTCGCCTCGGAGTTGAAGGCGCTGGTGCTGGAAGGCCCGGTCCCCGCCGTCGATCCGATCGCCGTCCACCATTATCTGACGTTCCAGTACGTGCCGACCCCGCGCACGATCTTTCAGGGGATTCGGAAGCTTCCGCCGGGGCACCTGTTGGTGTACGAGCAGGGCAAGGTCTCCGAGAGCGCCTACTGGTCGCTGCACTACGACGACAAACCGGCCGGCCGGTCCGAGGCCGACTGCCGGGAGGAGTTCCTCTCGTTGCTGACCGAATCGGTGAAGCTGCGGCTGGCCAGCGACGTGCCGTTGGGCGCGTTCCTGAGCGGTGGCGTGGATTCCAGCACGGTCGTGGCGATCATGAGCCGGCTCATGGACCGGCCGGTCACAACCTTCTCGATCGGGTTCAAGGAAAAGGCCTTCAACGAACTGCCTTACGCGCGGGACGTGGCTGCGCGTTTCGGCGCGGACCATCACGAATTCGTCGTGGAGCCGTCGGCCGTCGATCTGCTGCCCACGCTCGTGCGCGTCTACGACGAGCCCTTCGCCGATGCCTCGGCGATCCCGACCTACTATGTGTCGCAACTGAGCCGGCAATTCGTGACGGTGGTGCTCAACGGGGACGGAGGCGACGAACTTCTGGCCGGCTACCCTCGCTATCACTACACCCCGTTCGACAGCCTGAGCGCGCGGTGGCTGTCGGGGCCGGCCAGGGAACGGATCAGCCGCCTGCTGGCGTTCGTTCCGTCCAACGTTCCAGGGTTAAAACGGGCTCATAATCGGTTGGCGCGGGTGCTGGTGCCGTTCAGCCGGACCTATCTGAACCGGGTCTGCTACTTTCTGCCCGAGGAAAAGACGCGGCTCTACACCGACGACTTCATCGACGCCGTCAAGGGCGAGGATTCGTTTACCCTCTTGTCCGACTGGTTCGAGGGGGCGCAGGCGGCGGAATTGCTCGATCGGTTGCTGTCGGTGGACACGCGGTCCTATTTGCCTGATGACCTGCTCGTCAAGGTGGACCGGGCCACCATGGCGCATGGGCTCGAGGCCCGCTCGCCCTTGCTCGACCATCGGCTGATGGAATTCTGCGCGAGGCTTCCCCTGAGCATGAAGGTGCGGGATGGGCAGGGCAAGTACCTGCTGAAATCGGCGATGCGCGGAACGCTGTCCGATCAGGTGCTGGACCGGGAAAAGATGGGATTCGGGGTGCCGACCGACCGATGGTTTCGCGAGGATTGCCGCGAGTTCGTGCAGGATACGCTTCTGTCTACGCGTGCGCTGCAGCGGGGCTATTTCCAGCCCAAGGCGCTGCGCACGCTGGTCGAGGAGCAGCAGCGCGGCGCGACCAGTTACGGGTCGCGCGCCTATGCGTTGCTGATGCTCGAACTCTGGCACCAGGACTAGACGGTTCGGAGGGCGGCATGAGCGCCCAAGCCGCCAGCCGAACGGGCGCCGGGCCAGTTACCCAGGCGGTCCACCGCCGTCATGGCCTCGATGGAGACGCCCATGAATCGTTGGCCCCGATTCTCCGCGTCTGTTTCATTTCTCCATTGGGCTATGGCCTGTACCGGCCTGAGACCGGCCTGCCGTTCGGCGGGGCCGAGGTCCAGTTTTTTCTGCTGGCCACGGAGATGGCGAAAAACGCGCGGCGGCAGGTGCAGGTGTTGACGACGGTGGAACAGATGCCTGGCTCGGAAGTCCATGGTCCGGTGACGGTGGTGCGGCGGCAAGGCTTGAAGCGGTTGAGCCATGTATCCGGTGCCTTCCGACGATTCCGGGGTTATGTCGAGGCGTTTCGAGACATGCACAGGCAATTGCGGGCGATCGGCGCCGACGTGTACCTCCATGCCGGCTCAGGCGTGGAGGTTGGGGCCTATGCCCTGATCTGCCGCCTCCTGCGCAAGCGGTTCGTGTATGTGGTGGCCTCGATGGCCGATCTAGACGATTCCTATGGAACCCTGCGGGGCCCTTTGCGGTGGCTCTATCCGGTCGGCCTCCGTCTGGCTGACGCCATCGTGTGCCGGACCGAGGAGCAGCGCACGCGATTGCACAACCGGTACGGGCGAAGCGCCGCGCTGATTCGCACCGGCCATCCGGTCCCCGACGATCGTTCCGCCCCGGAAGGGTCCGGCTCGATCCTCTGGGTCGGACGGGCGCATCCAATCAAGCAGCCGGAGCTGTTTCTGGACCTGGCCGAGCGGATGCCCGGCGAGCGATTCGTCATGGTGGCGATGCGCGACCCGTCCCATCCGGACTTGCTCCCGGCGCAGCGCCGGCGGGCCGCGTCGCTGCCGCAGGTGACGTGGCACGAAGGGGCGCTCTGGGGGCAGATCGATCGGCTGTTTGCGCAGGCCAAGCTGTTCGTCAACACGTCCACGTATGAAGGGTTCCCCAACACCTTCGTCCAGGCGGCGATGCATCGCGTGCCGATCCTTTCCTGGCGGGTCAATCCGGATGTCGTGCTGACCAGGCATAGCATCGGGGCCTGCGCGGACGGCTCCGTCGAACGGCTGCTCGAAGAGGCGCGACGCTTTGCCGGCAGCGATGCGCTGCGCTGCGAAGTCGGAACCAATGCCCGCCGGTACGCAGAGGTCCATCACGACGTCGCGCGCGCGGCCGAAGCGTTCGACGACCTTCTGCGGCAATTGGCTGAAAACAGAAGGGCGGCACCATGAAGCCCTTGCGCTTGGCCTACATCGGTCCGGCCCGGTCCATTACCACTCGACGCTGGGCCGAATGGTTCGTGCGACGCGGTCACGAGGTGACGATGCTGACCGTCGAGCCGACGGACGAGTCGCTGCCGCAGGGGTTTCGGCAGATCGACCTTGGTGCCGGGCGCGGCCCGCGCAAGCTGGGCCGCCTCTGTTCCGTCGCGCGGCTGGCGGTTCAGCTGCGGCGGCTGCGTCCTGATGTGGTCCATATCCATTATGCACGGGGGCTTGCCTGGGGGCAGTTGATCGCCGGAGTCTCGCCGTGCGTCGTGACGGTTTGGGGCAGCGACGTCCTGGAGGAGCAGGGTGCGTTCAAGGAATGGTACAGCCGGATTCTGACCGGCTCGCTCCTGCGGAAGGCCGATCTCGTCACCGTCCATTCGGCCTATATGGCCGACCGTGTCCGGCCTCTCTTGAGGCGGGATTCGGTCACGGCCCGAATCGGCTGGGGCGTGGACGTCGCGCGGTTCCGGCCGGGCTTGGACGGGGGTGCGCTGAGAGACCGGTGGCGGATCCCGGAGGATCGCCGAGTCATCTTCAGTCCGAGGATCGCGCAGCCTGCGTACAATCTGGACCGGATCATCTGCGCCTTTCCGCTGGTGCGCGAACGGGTGCCTCAGGCCTTGCTGGTCCTGGCCGAGCTGATGCCGGATCAGGCCTACGCGGACGACCTGCATCGCCTTGCCGCCGACCTCGGCGTGGGCGAGCATGTCCGCTTCGTGGGGGCCATTCCGTATCGGGACATGCCGGCCTGGCTGAATGTGGCGGAGGTTTCCGTCATGGTTCCCCGGTCAGACGGGATGCCTAATTCGCTGTGGGAAGCGATGGCTTGCGGCACGGTGCCGGTGCTGAACCGCCTGCCGCAATATGCCGAACTGATTCGGGATGGCGACAATGGGTTTTTCACCGGCCTGGAGTCGGACGCATTGGCCGAAACATTGGTGCGCGCGCTGGCCGATCCGGCGGCGCGGGAGCGGATGGCCAGGCGGAACCGGGACATTGTGCTGGAGTTGGGTAATCAGGATCGCGAGATGGACAGGATGGAACAGTGGTACGCGACGCTGGCGGCGGGAACAGTTTCCGGACCGGCGGCGGCCTGCGATCGGGGAAAGGACTCTCGAATCTCATGTGCGGGATCGCCGGAATCGTCCAGCTGACGCAGCAGCCGTTGGACGGCGGGCTGCTGGAAACCATGACACGGTCGCTGGCCCACCGTGGGCCGGACGGCGAGGGCTATGTGCTGCTGGCCCGTGAGGGTCCGGGCAAGCCGATCGCGGTCACGGGCCGGCTGTCTGACTCCCTCCGATCCGTTCCGCGCGACTATGCCGTGGGGTTCGGCCACCGACGCCTGGCTATCCTGGACCGCTCGCCGCTCGGCCACCAGCCCATGGCCTGCGACCGGGGAGACGTCTGGCTCACCTACAACGGCGAGCTCTACAACTATCTGGAGATCAGGCAGACGTTGCAACAGCGGGGCTGGACCTTCCGGTCCATGAGCGACGCCGAGGTGCTGCTCTACGCCTATAAGGAATGGGGTGAGGCGTGCCTTGCGCAGTTCAACGGGATGTTCGCCTTCGCGATCTGGGACCGGGCCAGGAACCGTCTGTTCTGCGCGCGGGACCGATGGGGCATGAAGCCGTTTTACTACCGGGTGACGGAAGACCGGTTGACGTTCGGCTCGGAGATCAAGGCCCTGTTGCAGGAATCGAAGGCACGGCCTGCGGCGAACCAGCGGCTGGTGCATGCCTATTTGCTGCTGGGGCTCCAAGACCATACGGACGAGACGTTCTTCGACGGCATCAAGCAACTCAGGCCAGGCCAGGCCTTGACGCTGGAGCAGGGGAAGCTACACATCCGGCAGTGGTGGAAGCTGGACGCCGCCGCTGCGGTCGAGGAGATCGACGAACCCACCGCAAGCCGGACGTTTCGCGATCTGTTCACCGATGCCGTTCGACTTCATCTACGGAGCGACGTGCCGGTGGGCAGTTGCTTGAGCGGGGGCCTCGACTCCTCGTCCATCGTCTGTACCATGCAGCGCCGGCTCGGCGTGAAGCCGGCCAAGACCTTCTCGGCCTGCTTCGACGAGCCAGGGTGCGACGAACGGCCCTATCTGCATGCCGTGGTGCAGCAGACGGGGATCGACTCCGTGGAAATTTTCCCCGACGGCCGCCGCCTGTTCCAGGACTTGCCCCGGATACTCTGGCACCAGGAGGAGCCGCTGGGGAGCACCAGCTTTCTGGCCCAGTGGGCGGTCATGCAAGCAGCGGGAGCACAGGGCATCAAGGTGTTGCTGGACGGGCAGGGCGGCGACGAACTGCTCTGCGGCTATCCGGGCTACTGGGGGTCGTACCTCGGCGATCTGGTGCGGCGGGGATCGGTGGCCAAGGCCTGGCGGGAATTCCTGGCCTATCGGACGACCCAGGCGGCGATGTCCCGGACCGTGGCGGCCAACTTCGCGCGGGCCCTGCTCCCGTCTTGGGCCGTCGCATCGGCCCGTTCCCGCCTGAAGGGCCATGGAGCGTGGGTGAACCGGGAGTTTGCCGGCCGCTACAGTCTGGCGACCGACTATGCAGAGCGAGGCGGGACGAACCTGGCCAAGCAGGTTGCCGCCTACCTGGAGACGCACAGCCTTCCGGCCTTGCTGCACCACGAAGACCGGAGCTCCATGGCTTTTTCCGTCGAGGCGCGCCTGCCGTTTCTCGACGCGACGCTGGCGGATCAGCTTCTCCGGTGGCCGGCCAGGCTCAAATTGCGGGATGGGCTGAGCAAAGTCGTCCTGCGCGAGGCGATGGCGGGGGTGCTGCCGGAGGCCATCCGTCAGCGGAGGGATAAGATGGGGTTTGTCACGCCCCAGGACCGGTGGCTGAGGGACACCTGGCGCCCCGACATCGAGGCGCTGTTCCAGTCGCCGGCCTTTGCGCAACGGGACTATTGGGACGCGGGTCGGTTGCGGCACACCTATCGCGACTATTGCGCCGGCCGCGTGGAATTGGGCAACAGCATCTGGCGCTGCCTCTGTGTGGAACTATGGCATCAACGGTTTCTCCCATAACCGCCCACGAGCCGCAACCAACGGCTGGCGCCGCTGTTCGATCTCCGGATGCGTCGCAGGATCGGCCGCGCCTCCGGTTGCTGCTGCTGACCGTCGGCCTCGGGATCGGGGGGACTGAAGAGCAGATCAGGGAACTCGCCTTGCGCCTGGATCGCCGGCGCTACGACGTGACGGTCTGTGCGCTCCAGGGGCCGGGGGTCGTTGCGGAGGAAGTGCGCGCGAAGGGCGTCCGTGTGGTGCTGTTGCAGGGGCGGGGGAAGGGCGATGTACGCGTCCTGTACCGGCTCTATCGGCTCATTCGAACCTGGCGTCCGGATATTGTCCACTCGTTTTTAAGCCTGGCCAATCTCAGCGCGATGCTGGTCGGCCGGCTGTTTGCCGCACCGATCATCATCTGGTCCTGTCGCGATCTGAACGTGTGGAAAACACCGTGGCACTGGCGGCTGGACCGTTGGGCCATCCAACGAGCCGATGCGATGACCTGTTGCTCGGATGCCGTCCGCTTGTTTGCCGCGCAACACATGCAGTTGCCGGCGGAGCGCATCACGACCATCCACAACGGCATAGACCGGGATCGGTTCACGGCGGCATCGAAGCTGGAGTTGGCGCAGCTCGGCTTGCGGGCAGGGCTGCCGGTGGTCGGGACCGCCTGTCGTCTCTATGAGCCGAAGAAGGGCCTGGCCGTTCTCTTGCGGGCCATGCGCCTTGCCGCCGACCGGGGCGATGCGCCCTGGCAACTGCTGATCGTCGGGGAAGGCCCGGCGAGGGCCGACCTGGAGCAGTTGAGCGAGCGTTTGAACCTAGCCGATCGCGTGGTCTTTGCCGGCCCCAGGCGGGATGTGGCGTCGGTCCTGCCGCTCATGGATCTGTTCGTCTGCCCGTCGCTTTACGAAGGCTTCGGCATCGCCATTGTCGAGGCGATGTTGGCCGGCCTGCCGGTAGTCGCCAGCGACGTGGGAGGGATTCCGGAGATCGTCGTGCCGGGAGACACGGGGCTGCTCGTGCCGCCCGGCGATCCGGAGGCCCTGGCGAAGGCCATTCAGGATCTGTTGGCGCATCCCGAACAGGCGAAAAAGCTCGGGAGACAGGGGCGGCAGTGGGCGGCCGCGAAATTTTCCGTGGACGTTATGGTCGGGCGTCATCAGGCCCTTTACGAATCTCTCGTGGGGGCGGAACGGCGGCAGCTACGGTTGACGGAGAAAGGCTGATCCATGGTCTTGCTGGTCCTGACATTCGCGCTGGCCTTTTTTCTCTGCCTCTATGGGGTGCCGGTGGCGCGGCAGGCGGCGCTGAAGTACGGCATCGTGGACAATCCGGACGGGCAACTCAAGCGCCAGCGCGAGCCTGTGCCCTATCTGGGCGGGCTGGCGATCTACCTGGCCTTCCTGATCAGCCTGGCGTTTACATTCGAGTTTCGCCACGACGTGCTGGGCATCATCCTGGCCGGCACGCTGATCCTGCTGCTGGGCTTGATCGACGATTTCGGCGTGCTCTCGCCCGGCGTCAAGCTGATCGGACAGTTCCTGGCCGTCTTCGTCCTGATCAAGAGCGGCATCCGGGTGGAGATCGCCGCCCTGCCGGATTGGGTGGACTTGGCGCTGACGGTGGTCTGGATGCTGGGCATCATCAATGCGTTCAACTTGCTGGACATCATGGACGGTCTGGCGGCGGGAGTTGGGTTCATCTGCTCGGCCTGCCTGCTGAGCGTGGCCCTGCTGAACGGGGACCAGACCCTGGCCTTCATGCTGACGGCGGTGGCCGGGAGCCTGCTGGGCTTCCTGCGCTACAACTTCCGCCTAGCCCAGATTTATATGGGCGACGCTGGTGCCATGTTCATCGGGCTGATGTTGGGCGCTGTGTCGATGATCGGACAGTATCGAGGGATGCACCCCTTGGCGCTGTTGAGCCCGGCGTTCATTCTGGGCGTGCCGTTGCTCGACACGATGTTCGTCATCTACATGCGGCTGGCGCGCGGCGTGCCGGTGTTCATGGGCAGCCCGGACCACTTGGCCTTGCGTCTGAGGCGCCACGGATTTTCGGTGCCGGTGGTGGTGAGCCTCATGTACGGCGCCTCGGTGCTGTTGGGCGGGATCGGTCTCGCGCTCCTGTTCGTCGAGATGCCGGTGGCCTTGGCGATGGTCGGCCTGACTGGGGCGGGCTTCATCGTGACGATCCTCGTGATGCAGCGTGTGGATGTGACCGTGGCTGGCCGGTCGTCCATGACGGAGGCAGCGGCCGTCACTGCGCCGGCCGAGATCGAAGAGCGGCGGGTGGCCCTATGATCGTGATCGTCGGCGCAGGCCTGGCCGGCCTCAGCGCAGCCTATCACCTGGAGCGGCCCTACCGCATTTGCGAGCGGGATCTCGAAGCCGGAGGACTCTGCCGTTCCTACGAGATGAAGGGGTTCACCTTCGACATGACCGGGCACCTCCTGCACTTCCGCCAGGCGGAGATCAAGGCGTTGGTGGAAGGGCTGTTGGAGGGACGGTTGGCCCGGCACGTCCGCCGCTCGTTCATCTACTCCCACAAGACCTACACGGAATATCCGTTCCAGGTGAACACCTACGGGCTGCCGCCGGATGTCGTCCGGGACTGTCTGCTGGGGTTCATCGCCACGCTGAGCAAACCTCAGGGGAGCTCGACGAAGGATCCGTCCTTCAAAGCCTGGATTCTGGACAACCTCGGCGAGGGGATCGCCAAGCATTTCATGGTGCCGTTCAACGAAAAGCTCTGGCAGGTGCCGCTGGACGAGCTGACCTCGGACTGGGTCTCCTGGCTGGTGCCCAAGCCGGACGTGAAGGACGTGATCAACGGGGCGCTGGGCATCAAGGACAAGGCCTTCGGGTACAACCCGACGTTTCTCTATCCCAAGCGGGGCGGCATCGACATGCTGCCGAAAGCCTTCCTGCCGCGCGTGCCGGACATCAGCTACGGAAGCGAGCTGGTGGAACTCGACACGCAACGCCGCAAGGCGACGTTCCGGACGGGGCAGAACGGCTCGCAGGTGCTCGAATACGAGCGGCTGGTCTCCACGATCCCGGTCCCCGAATTGATCCGGCGTTGCACGGACCTGCCGGGGGACATCCGGGAGGCGGCGGAGGGGCTGCGTTGCGTGTCGGTCTACAGCGTCAACCTCGGGGTGGCGCGCGAGCGCGTCACCGACATGCACTGGATCTATTTCCCCGAGCCGGACTATCCCTTCTACCGAGCCGGCTTTCCGATGAACTTCTCGCCGAGTTTGGGCCCGGCCGGATGCAGCTCGCTCTACGTGGAGATTTCGCATCAGCCGACCGACGCCATGGCCGAAGCCGACGTGCTCAAGCTGGTCCGAGGCGGGCTGGAGCGGGCCGGCATCTTTACCGCGACAGACGAGCTCGTTGCGGCCGACGTGCGCGATATCCGCTATGCCTATGTCCTCTTCGACCGACACAGGGCCAAGGTCCTGCCGGCGATGCTCCAGGAATTGGAACGTCGGGGCATCCACTCCGTCGGCCGGTACGGCGCCTGGGAGCATACGTCCATGGAGGATGCGATCGGGCAGGGCAAGAAACTGGCGGAACGGCTGAACGGCGAGGCCATGGCCGAGCTCCGATCCCAAGCTCCGGCCGCCGGCAGGGCCGGAGTCCGTCCGTGAGCGAGCCGATCGCCGTCGCGCACCGCATCACCAAGCTGGAGCTGGGCGGGGCGCAGCAGAACACCCTGTTCACCGTGTCGCACCTGGACCGACGGCGATTCCGGCCGATCTTGATCGTCGGGGAGCCGGGCCTGCTGGATCGAGAGGCGGCCGCGATGCCCGGCGTGGCCTTCCATCAGGTGCCGTCGCTGATCCGTTCCCTCAATCCGTTTGCAGACCTGGTGGCCTTGATCGCGCTGACGCGGTTGTTGGCAAAACTCAGGCCCACGATCGTCCATACCCACAGCTCCAAGGCAGGAATCCTGGGACGTCTGGCCGCCAAGCTGGCCGGGGTGCCGGTCATTCTGCACTCCATCCACGGATTCGGGTTCACGCCGGCCCACGGTCCGATCGCGAGGCGGCTCCTCATCGCTCTGGAACGGTTGGCGGCGCGGGTGACCACCGGGTTCATCGCCGTGTCGGACGCGAACAGACGGCAGGGTGTGGCACTCGGCCTCTTTGCCGAGGATCGCTGCACCGTCATCCGGAGCGGGATCGACCGGGCCTTGTATCGCACGACGCAGGTGGACCGGCTGGCCAAGCGGCGCGAGCTGGGCCTCGATCCGGACCGGCCGGTCGTCGGCATGATCGCCCCGTTCAAACCGCAGAAAGCCCCGCTGGACTTCGTGCGCATGGCGGCGTTGGCGCATGAAGCCAGGCCGGACGCGCAATGTCTGCTGGTGGGAGATGGAGCGTTGCGCGGCGCCATCGAAGCGGAGATCGCCCGTTTGGGCCTGGGCGGCTCCGTTCATTTGACCGGCTGGCGGCGGGATATTCCGGAAGTCATGCGCTGCCTGGATATCCTGGTCTTGACCTCGCGGTGGGAAGGGCTGCCGCGCGTCTATCTGGAGGCCCTGGCGAGCGGCGTGCCGGTCGTCGGCACGAGGGTGGATGGGGCAGCTGAAGTCGTTCAGGACGGCGTGAACGGCTATCTGGTGGAGCCGGGAGACGTGCAAGGCCTGGCCGAACGGGTCCTGTCGTTGTTGAACCATCCGCAGGAGGCGGTCCGCATGGGACAGGCGGGCCGGTCGTTGCCGGACGAGTTCGACATCCATGAGATGGTCCGGCTGCAGGAGCGGGAATATGAGCGCCGGCTGGCGGAACTATCCGTCGGTCGAGTCGGCCGCTAGCGCGGCACGTCCAGGCCGAGCACCCCGAGGTACTTCTCTTCGAACCGAAACACGTGGAACGGTGTGCCTGTCTGTTCCACATAATCCCGGAAGAAGCCGTTGTCCTGGATGTCGTCCATCACGACGATCGCCCTTGGCGCCAAATGCGGCTCGATGTACGTGAGCGCGAACCGCCGTCCGGCATAGGACTTGTCGGAATCGTAATGAAAGAGGTTGATCGACCCGGCCTTGCGCACGATGGCTGCGAGATTGATCCGATCGCCCTCCAGCAATAGGTCCCATCTCGGTTTGAGCCGCTCCTCCACCAGCCAGCCGATGTATTGTGTCGGGGCCTTGAGCCGGAAGTAGGGAAAGTCGCTCGAATACAGGTGACCGGTCCCGGAGCGATCCATCGCGGCCAGCATGGCTTGCGTTGAATAACCGGCCGCGACCCCGGTCTCGACGGCCACTGCCGGCTTGGTCAGCCGCACCAGAAAGTAGAGCAGGGGATAGTGGCCTCCGCCGCCGAGATGGACGTCCAGTTGTTGCAGCGCGGAGGTTGCTTGCCGGGACAAGGCACGGGTGAAGGCCTGCGTCTCGGCCCAGAGCGATGCATCGAGACGCTCGAGGAGCGGTTCGTAGGGCATGGCGTGGGCTTCGCACCAGGCGCGGGCCTGAGCCGATTCGGATCGTCCGGGGAATTCCAGGACGCGCACGATCGCTTTCCGCAGCATGACTGTCGCATACCCGGGCCGGCAGGCGTTTCTGGCGATGTTCCACACACGACCGAGCATGCGCCAGCCTATCCGAACGGCGGAGCCGAGTCAAAAACCAGCCGCATACGCGATGGTGAGTGAACGAGGAATTGCTTGAGCATCCGGATGGGGCTGTGGTACACAAACCAGGAATCGACCACCGGCATAATCGGTCTCGACACATCATCAATTGAACGAATGGAGCCCTCGTGAACGTTCCCCTCTTGGATCTGAAAGCGCAATTCCGCGACATCAAAAAAGACGTCATGGACGTGGTGGAAACCGTCTGCGACGAGCAGGGCTTCGTCCTGGGCTTCCGCGTCGCGGAGTTGGAGCGGGCGCTGGCTCAATACGTCGGCGCGTCCCACGCGGTGGGGGTCGCCTCCGGCAGCGACGCGCTCCTCTTGTCCTTGATGGCGGTGGGCGTCGGTCAGGGGGATGAAGTCGTCACGGTGCCGTTCACGTTCTTCGCCACGGCAGGGGCCGTGTCGCGCCTGGGCGCCAAGCCGGTGTTCGCGGACATCCGTCCGGACACGTTCAATCTCGATCCCATGCAGCTCGAACGGAAGATCACGCCCAAGACCAAGGCCATCATCCCGGTGCACTTGTTCGGACAATGCGCCGAGATGGGTGCGATCAACGAGATTGCCAAGCGCCGGAAGCTCGCCGTGATCGAAGACGCCTGCCAGGCCATCGGCGCCATGCAGGATGGAGTCAGGGCCGGCGTTCTTGGGGACACGGGCTGCTTCAGCTTCTTCCCCTCAAAAAATCTTGGCGGGTTCGGGGACGGCGGACTGATCACCATGAACGACGCCAAGCTCCACGATGATCTGGCCATGCTGCGGGTGCACGGGAGCCGGGTCCGCTACGTGCACGAGCTGATCGGCATCAACAGCCGCTTGGACGCGTTGCAGGCGGCCATTCTCTTGGTGAAGTTCAAGCACCTGGACCGGTGGACCGAGGGGCGCCGGCGTAACGCCGCCCGGTACGAGCGGCTGTTCACCGAAGCCAGGCTCCTGGATCGGATCGCCTTGCCCGTGACCCAGCCGGGCAACTTCCACGTCTTCAACCAGTACACGATCCGCGCGCAGCGGCGGGACGAGTTGAAGGACTTCCTCAAGGAACGGGGTGTCGGGACCGAGATCTACTACCCGATTCCCATGCACGTGCAGGACTGCTACCGGTTTCTCGGCCATAAGAAGGGAGACTTCCCCGTCTCCGAGCAAGCCGCGGCGGAAGCCCTGTCCATTCCGATCTACGCCGAGCTGACCGACGCGCAACTGACCTACGTCGTGAGTTGCATCAAGGAATTTTACGGCCGCCACTGAGCGCGAAGCATCCGGCTCGGGGAATAAAAACGGGGCCAGGCTGTTCGACAGCCTGGCCCCGTTCGTCTCGTGATACCCTGTCCTGCCGGCCTACCGGCTTAGCGGCCCGGCACGGCCTGGATCAATCTCCGGTCTCCCTGGTCCCTGGTGCAGCTCTGTTCGGCAAGCATGCGCTGCCCGGCGCTGGCCCCCTCGGGAATTCGGTCCTGACAGAATTGCAACGTGTCTCCGACTGCGCCTGCCGCCCTCGCGCCGATCCCGGTCACGGCCACAGCCCCGGCGCTGGATACGGAAGAGCCGGTCCCTCCGGAAGCCTGGCCCGTTTCCTGTTCGGACATTTCCGCGCAGCCCACGATCAAGCCCAGTGACGCGACCAGGATCATCGGTCTGATGAAGTGACTCCCCATAAACCTATTCCTCCCTTGTGGCCAACATGATAGGCGCCATCCTGCGCCAAAGCGAGACGTGGGTCAACCGAATAGTGGCAAATGAGATTTGGTGTGGGCGGGATGGCATGGCCGCTCGCTTCCGCACCTCCCGAAGCGACCCTTCCGGGCTTCAGTTCGCGGAAGCCTTCTGGAATTCCCGCGGCCGCGGTCACAGACCGCGGTGCCTTGGTCAGTTCCAGCTTTCCTGCTTGCTGAAGCCTCGGTGGGTCCCCGCTTCTCCGGGAAGGTCGTTCAGGTGGGATGGTTAGCTCGTGATGTGAGACACGAAGTATGCGAAATTCTTGATCTTGAATAGAGGAGAGGGAATCTTGTCGTAGGTTTTTGAAAAGGCAATGTCGTCAGTAATCATGATGTCAGAATAAGATGCTGCGGAGTAATGAGTTGCGTCATTAAAATCGGAAGGCTGTATTGATGCCCCTTCAGCGAGATTCAAATAGATGCGCGCTAGAAAGAAAGCCGTTACATTCCAAAGTGAAAATGCCATTCGAGGGTTTGGCCATGAGGAAGGCCAGGGTCGTAACCCGAGGTTTTCATGATCCCGTTCAAAATGAAAAGTCACGTAACGATCAATGACTTGCTCTGGATTGGCCCACCAATCTCGCGTGTCAGATCTCAATTGTTGCAATCCAAATTGAGCTAAAAAGTCGGCCTTGGCAGACTCTACATCAAGTCTATATTGATTCTTGCTGGCATAATTCTTATTGGTTTCTTCTCTGACCGCTGTGTCGTGAGGAGATGGGGCGGCAAGATCTGAGGGATTTAAATCGGAGCGGAGCCGTTCCTGATTGTAGAGGCGACGTTTAAATGCCAGCTCATTTTTAACTCGTTCATGAATGTGCAGTAGCCAGTTTGGGCCAACCAGGCTGAGTAGATAGTCGGACATATTCTGAAACTTGGTCGGTCGTGTTGGCGCGGCATCTACTAACTCTGACAGCAATATGTCATCGGCAAGGACACTCATTTCCCTTAATTCGACCTTACGCTTAAGCCTTGCACGAATGTCGGTCAGCTCAGCGTTTGAATAACAAGCGTGTTCGAATAAATAGTTGAGAGCGTTTGTGTCGAGGTAGAACTCCATGGAGTCTCGAGAACTAAAGTGGCTCTATCACTGTTCGCTATTGATCCGTCGAAGGCCGACTTGAATCGCCAATATAGGCAACCATAGTGCCGGTTTTGAAATGTGATGGCAAGAACTCGGGGACAGGTCCAGTGGCGGCCTGTCCCCGACACTCTCTTTTTATTTTTGGCCGCGGGGGGGACGGGATGGCCGGTGAGGGTTGCCTGTTGGCGGGAATGGGTCGGTTGAAGCGGGAGAATCGCCGGGCCGCCGTTCTGCTGGTCCGATGAGGCGGCCAGGCCAACAGTAAGACCAGAAATAACTACGTGACATCAGCGTATTGTCAGGCAGCCCGAACCCGGCCGCCCTTCGTCACCCACTCCTAATGCTCCGCCGTTCGTCAGCCGTGGCTTTTGGCTTCTAGCTTGTAACCGCTCCCTCGGATGCCGATGACACGTGGCGGGCGTACTTGGCCATGACGCCCATCGTATAGCGAGGGGCCGGCGCCTTCCACTTGGAGAGGCGCGCCTTGATCTCCTTGGCCGTCAGCTCCACGTCCAGCCGGCGTTTGGCGATATCGAACACGATCATGTCGCCGTTCTTGAGCGCGGCGATCGGGCCTTTTCTGGCAGCTTCCGGAGCCACATGCCCGGCCATGAGTCCGTGCGTCGCGCCGGAGAACCGTCCGTCGGTCAGGAGCGTGACCGAGTCGCCCAACCCTTCGCCCACGATGGCCGCGGTCACGCCCAGCATCTCGCGCATGCCAGGTCCGCCAGCCGGTCCTTCATAGCGGATCACGACGACATCGCCGGCCTTGATCCGTCTGGCCTTGACCGCGGCGAAGGCGTCTTCCTCCCGGTCGTAGACCTTGGCCGGGCCGCGGAACGTCATCATCGAGTGGCCGGCCACTTTCACCACGCAGCCTTCTGGCGCGAGGTTGCCTTTCAGGATCACCTGGCCGCCTGTGGCCTTGAGCGGATTGGACAGAGGGCGCAGGACTTGCTGACCTGGCGTCTCGACCGCGCTCTTGGCTTCTTCGCCGATGGTCCTGCCGGTCACGGTCGGCTGGTTGGGGTGCAGGATGCCCGCATCCAGCAAGCGCTTGGCGACGAGCGTGGTGCCGCCGGCCGCGTAGAGGTCCGAGGCAGTGAATCGGCCCCCCGGCTTGAGATCCGCCAGCAGCGGGACTTTCCGGTTGATCTTGTCGAAATCGTCGATCGTGAGCTTGACGCCCGCTTCGCGCGCCACGGCGAGCAGGTGCAGGACGGCGTTCGTCGAGCCGCCGGTCGTGGCGACTGATGCGATGGCGTTCTCGATGGATTTGCGGGTGATGATCTTGCGCGGGCGCAGATCCTGCTTGAGCAAGTCCATGACCATCTGGCCGCAGCGGAAGGCCACGTCGTCCTTGTGGGTATCCATGGCCGGGACTCCGTTCATCCCCATCGGCGAGATGCCCAGGAACTCGAAGGCGATGGCCATGGTGTTGGCGGTGAACTGGCCGCCGCAGGCGCCGGGGCCTGGGCAGGCATGGTCTTCCAGGTCTTTCAGCTCGGTGCTGGACATCGTGCCGGCCGAGTGTTTCCCCACGGCTTCGAACACGTCCTGAATCGTCACGTTGTGGCCCTGGAACTGACCGGGCATGATGGACCCGCCGTAGTGCATGTGCGAGGGGACGTTCAGGCTGGCCAGGGCCATGACCGTGCCGGGGATCGTCTTGTCGCAGCCGGAGAGGGCCACGACCGCGTCGAACAGGTGGCCGCGCGCGACCAGTTCGATGGAGTCGGCGATGACCTCGCGGCTGATGAGCGAGGCCTTCATCCCTTCCGTGCCCATGGAAATCCCGTCGGAGACGGCGATGGTGTTGTATTCGATCGGTGTGCCCCCCGCTGCGCGGATGCCGGCTTTCACCCGTTCCGACAAGCGGCGCAGATGGTAGTTGCAGGGCATGACCTCGATCCAGGTGTTGGCGACGCCCACCAACGGCTTGGACAGGTCTTCGTCGGTGAAGCCGACGGCCTTGAGCATGGCGCGCGCCGGCGCCCGGCCTGGGCCGTCGAGCAGGGTATGGCTTTTGTGTCGGGGGTCAGTCGGCATGGTATCTCCTCTTACCTATGGTTCGGCAGGATGTTGAAAAAGGCCTCCAGCTGCGTTCTCGCATCGCTCAAAGCCTCGACGTACGGCAAAGAGTACGTCTCGGCTTTTCACTCGCTGCGGCCTTGCTGGGGGCCTTTTTGACCATCCTGATTTATTAATATTCCATGCAGAATGGCTGAGAAAACACTTTCGCACAGGAGCGGGGGAGGGGTCAATATCGTGATCGCGGTGCTGTGACGGGGGCGCGGACGGTCAATCGTCCGCCTGGTCCGGGTCGTCGTACCACTTTTCTTTGCGAATCGGGCAGAGGCCTTTCTGGCCGATGAGCGCAGAGACTTCCTCGATCATGCCGCTGTTGCCGCAGAGGTAGACGGACAGGTTCGCGACCGACGAGACCCGTTCCGCGACCAGCTTGGTCACGCGGCCGGCTGCCCCGGTCCAGCCTGGCTCAGGCCTGGAGAGGGTTGTGCTGAATCGGAAATTAGGCCGTTGTGCGGCCAGGGCCTCGAATTCCTTCTGGTAATAGAGGTCCTTCTGGCTTCGGAGCCCCCAGTAGAGGGTCGCTGAGCGGGAAAAGCCGCTTTCCAGCAGGTGGTCGAGCATGGCGCGGAAGGGAGCGATGCCGGTGCCGGT
>JBJTAZ010000265.1:0-4211 GCA_046091085.1 Nitrospiraceae bacterium | reverse complement strand
AAGCAGCGCCAGCAACAGGCGATCGGGATCACACGGGATCGGTGGGCGGCGTATCGTCGTCGCAAGCCCAGTGGCTAGCAGACTCACCGGACAACGCCAGGGAGACCCATGATGGCACTCACACGGGATTTCAAGGACACCGTGGCGGCGCGCGCGCGGCGCGACCCGCGCTTTCGCGAGGCCCTCTTCACCGAAGCGATCAATGCCTATCTGGGAGGCGATACGGCCGGCGGTAAGGCCATCCTGCGCGATCTCGTGAACGCCACCGTCGGCTTCGAGGAACTGGCTGCGGAGATCGACAAGCCGAGCAAGAGCCTGCACCGGATGCTCGCTCCGCGCGGCAACCCCAGCACGGAGAGCTTTTTCAGCATCGTGAGCGCTCTCCAGAAGAAAGCGCGGGTCAAACTGCGTGTTACGGCCAAAGCTGGCTGAGTTTCTCCAGTTTGGTTTTCACGCAAAAGGGTGAAAGCCGGTCCCGTTCAGCCCATCGGCTACGGCGCTGACTTCCTCATTGCCCTGCCTGGGGGAATTCGCTAGACTTTGAACGACGTGGGAACCAAACAAAAGGTTCCTCACCCCTTTTTCTTTCCCCGTGCCAAGCGCATCTCGCTTGTGCGGAGTGTTCGGCCCATGAGCCTGATCAAGTCAAGAACACGTGTTTCTGACCACGGGGAGGTGTTCACTCCACCATGGATGGTCGAAGCAATGCTCGACCTCGTGAAAGGCGAGACCGAGCGGATTGACTCGCGCTTTCTGGAGCCGGCGTGCGGCAACGGCAACTTCCTCGTCCAGATTCTCCGGCGCAAGCTCGCCGCCGTGGAACTCAAGTATGGGAAGTCCGATTTCGAACGACGGTATTACGCGCTGCTCGCACTATGGAGCCCCACCCGGACCGAGCGAAAGCGGCCAATGGTTTTGAAATGAAGCGAAGGATGCTGCGGGTCGGATTTTAACAGGGCGAAGTTCTTATCCGCGAGCGCTTGGACTGCTTCCGGCAGGTCCTTGTAGCAGGCCCAGAACTCCGGCGAGGCCGTATGCTTCAAAGCGCTTTGGTCTTCCCGGCCTTGTGGGCGGCAAGGGCGTTGTCGGCGAGTTTATCTAGGCGGCCTGTCTGGGCGTCGGCTTCAATCTGGTGGTCCCATTCGGCCGCATCGTGCCGCTGAAACCAGTTCCGGAACTTTGCCAACTGAGTCCGGCTGAGCTTTTCAATTTCCCGTTCGAGCTGTTCGACCTTGCTCATGGCGTTTTCTTGATTCCTTCTTCGACCGTGAACACAAGCTACCAGCAAAGGAGAGAGTCGTCAATGGTCTGTTCGCGACACGAGTAGCGTGTGGCGGGAGTCAAATTACTCTTGCGGTTCCGCCCCGCCTTCCCAGAGCTTGACGGTGCGATCCCACGAGGCGCTGAGGAGTCGTTGTCCGTCCGGAGAGAAGGCCACGCCGCGCACGGCCCCTGTGTGCGCCTTCAACGTTCTGAATTGGCGCCCGGCTGCCAGGTCCCACAGCTTGATCTGGTTGTCGTCTCCCGAGCTGGCCAGGACCCGCCCGTCCGGGGACACGGCGAGGGAGCGGACCCAGCCCCCGTGGCCCTTGAGCGTCCGAATCTCGGTCATCTCCGGTATCTTGAAGCATTTGATCGTGGCGTCGCGGCTCCCGCTGATCAACGTCTGGCCGTCGGGAGTGAAGGCCAGCGCGCCGATCCAATAGAGCATCGGCTTCTGAAATCCGCCCTCGTCCTCGACGAAGTACCCGCGATACTCGGTGGTGTCGTCGTCGTCGATTGATTGCCAGTGGCCGTTGTGGAGGATCTTTTCTTCGCCGCTCGGCAGGACTTCCCAGAGTTTGATCTTGCCGATGTCGGATCCGCTGGCCAAATGGAAGCCGTCCGGCGAGAAGGCGACGACCGGCGACCAATGGTGGTCGAACTGGTCTTTGCCCAGCAGGGTCATGAGTTCGGTGCCCGTGCTGATTTCCCAGATCTTGATGTCCTTGTTGTGGCTGCCTCGGGCGAGCATGAGGCCGTCGGGGGAGAGCGACAGGCTGCAGACGTTGTGATCGTAGCGCGTGAAGAGCAGTTTGGTCGGCTCCCCCGTCTTGGGGTTCCACAGGCGAATGGTGCGATCCTCGCTGCCGGTAATTAGCGTCTGCCCGTCCGGGGTGTAGAGGATCGCGCGGATGTCGTGGGTATGCCCGCGCAGGGATCGCAGCAGCCGCCCGGTTTCGATGTCCCAGATGCGCACGAGCCGGTCCGCGCCTCCGCTGGCAAAGGTGAGCCCGTCCGGCGCGAAGGCGACAGCCCAGATGCCGTGGGAATGGCCGCGGAACGTCTTCACTTCCCTGGTGCCGGCCTTCCAATGTTCCAGGAGGTCAACCGGCGGCGTCGACGCGCCCGCGGGGACAGTTCCGGTCTGGCTGCCGGAGGGGAGGGGATGGGTCATTTCGGCCATAACGCACGTACTCCTTAAATAGGGCCGCCGCGGAGGCCCTGCCGGGTATTTGCAAATGCAGCGGGTGGATAGCTATAATCAGCGCGGAATTGCGTTGATCATAAAAGATGGTTTGGAAACAAGTCAAGCTGCTGTGTCCGTCCGCTGCCCCGATCGCCCTGTGAACCCTTCTCTGACGGCACAGTAATCGGCTCAAGGCTGTCGTCGCCACGATCAAGCAGGAGACACCCGTTCATGGAAATCCGATTCCAGCCCGCCCTTCTTCAGGAAGTCATCGACTCGTTCGTGGAGAAAACGGAGCGGGAGGGCGACCCGACTTATTACAAAGAGTTTCACGAGCTGGCCGATCCGATCTACGAGAAGTTCTCGTTGGATGATCGGGAGGCGGAGTTCAAAAAGCTGTACCAGTATCTGTTCGGGACTTGGGGCTTCTCCGATATCGTCCGGGATGCGTTCGATGAGTTCCCGCAGCTCAAGGAGCGGATCGGGATCGTCTTGATCAAGGGTGTGCTGAAAGAGGATCAGGAAGGCGTCGACATTCTGCGGAAATGGGGCTCCGTCGGACTGGACCTGGCCAAGCAGTTCGAGGTCCCAGGGCTGAAGGGCGTGGGGATCAAGTTGATCCCGCGTCGGTTCTACGATCCGGCGTTGACCCGATACTGCCGCCACGAACTCATGCACCTCGCCGACATTCTAGACGAGAATTTCGGGTACGACCCGGATACCAAAGTCGGCCAGAACCCGGGCGAGGAAACCTTGATTCTGCATCGGTACCGCGTCCTCTGGTGTCTGCACATCGATTCCCGCCTCATGCGGGAGGGGAAGGAATCGATGCTGACGCGCGAGGACCGTTTTAAAGAATTCCGCTCGTGGTATCGCAAGATCCCCCCGGCGCAGTTGAAATCGGTCTTCGAAGGCCTCTGGCAGGCCGACCAGCTGACCCATGCGGAACTGGTGGAGATGGCCTCCGATACGCTGCGGGTGATGGACCGCGCCTTGGATATCGACGGCGGGGACCTCCCCGACGTGCAGAACAAGGTTATGCTGATGCCGGGTTTCCCCTGCCCGCTCTGCCGTTTCCCGACTTATTCATGGGTCGAGGATCTCGAAAATAAACTGGAAAAGCACGTCCTGGAATTCATTCGGGACAATCATCCTGGGTGGGATACCGAGTTCGGGGCCTGCGATCGTTGCGTGGAAGTCTACAAGCTCCGTGCTGATGGCGTAATGTGATGAAAGGGTAGGCGTGGCTACGGATCCGCAATATGGCCGCCGCCATTTCCTCAAGGATTCCGTTCTATCCGTCGCCAAGACGGCGCAAGAATTTATCAAGCATCGTGACGCGTCGCCGGAGCAAGCCAGGCCGGAGCTGCCCGTCAGAACGGACTGGCTCAGGCCGCCGGGGGCCGTGGCCGAATCGCTCTTTCTTGAGCGATGCACGCGCTGCGGAGATTGCCTGAAGGTCTGCCCGTACGGCAGTATCAAGCCGGAGCCCAAGTCGGGGACCCCGGTGATCTTTCCGGATGAAACCCCCTGTCATCTTTGCGAAGACTTTCCGTGCATCGCGGCCTGTGGGGCCGATGCCCTGCTTCCCGTTGCCGGCGTTGAGGAAGTGGCGATGGGCGTTGCCGTGGTGGCGCATCGCGTTTGCACGGCCGGGCAGGGGTGCCATGCCTGTGTTTCCCGTTGTCCCACCGTGGCGCTGGCGATGGACTTTGACGCGTGCCGGCTCGTCGTGAGGGAGGACCGCTGCGGGGGTTGCGGG